>JBIKTU010000086.1:0-7100 GCA_044347965.1 Caulobacter sp. | reverse complement strand
ACGGGACCGGGCCGGTGCTGTTCCGCTTCTGGGACCCACGCGTCTTCCGCACCTGGCTGCCGCTGGTCGAGCCGCAGGACCTGGGCGGCTGGTTCACCGATATCGACCGCTACATTGTCGAGACCGAGGACGGCCAAGGCAGCCTCCGTTACAGCCTCGATCGCGGCCGCCTGGTCGTCGAGAACCTCGCCGCGCCCACCGCCTGAGCCCGGCCGGCGCGGGGAGACGCCCTCAATCGCAGCCGAGCGGATCGGTGCAACGCGCCGGCTTGGATTTCGGCGCTACCGGCTGCTCCACGGGCGGTTTCGGCTTCGGCTTGACGACAGGGGCGGGGCGCGGGGGCTCCCGGCGTGGCGGAGCCTTCTCAGACACCTTCTCCGAGGCCTTGACCTGCGGCCTGGGCGGCGGCGGGGCGACAACTGGCGCCGGAACCGGAACCGGGGGCGGCGCGATGGTCGCGGCGGCGGGCACGGGCTGGACCGTGTACCAGTCCATCTGGCTGGTCCAACCGCCGGCTTTCGCGTCCGAGGCCAACCGGTCGGCGATCGGCCCGCCCCCTCCGGAGTCGTCGGTGAACGGCCCTGCCCCGCGCAGCGCCAGCAGGCCGTAGGGGCCCTGCAGGTCGTTGCAGAGCCCGATCCGCGCGCTGTTCGCGCCCGTGGTCCGCACAGTCTTGATGAGGCCGGCGCCCGGCCGGATCTGGGCTGTGCTGCGGAAGATCGCCTGCACGGTCCCGCCTGGCCGCAGGAGGTAAAGGGCCATGTCCTGGCCGCTGGCGGGGGCGGTGTCGACGTCGATGAAGACCAGCGCCTGACGCGGGTCGTCGCCGCACTCGACCTGGCGGGCCGGCGTGAAGGATGGACTGACCGCCTTCACCCATTCCGCGCCCGGCACCGTCGGCGCCTTGAGCGGCCGGACCGCTTCCATCAACGAACAGGACTGTCCCTCGACGAAGAGCACGCCGGAAATGTCGGCGCTTTTCACCGCCCGGCTGGCGGCGCCCTCGAACCCGGACTGCGCGGCGCCGCGCACCACCGAGCCTTCGCCGGCCTCGAGCCAGGAACAGCTGATGGACCGAAGCTTATGGTCGGCGGTCGAGCCGGCGACGGCGGGACCCGCCGGGGTCTCGTCGTCAGGGCCCATCATGTTCATCACGACCGGGATGCCAACGGCGAGGATGGCGACCGCGATCGCACCGGCTATGACCGGCGGACGCAGGTAGATCGGCTGGGCGTCATCCGCGGACCTCGGCGGCCGGGGCGGCTTTGGCGGCTTCTCGGACTTCGGCGGCCTGGTTTCCCTGGCCGGCCTTTCGGCCGCCGGCGCCGCGCCCATCCGAAGCGGGCCGCCCGCCTGCACCGAGGCGATGGCCTCCAGCACCTCGTTCATTGACCGGAAGCGGTCCTTGGGGTTGGGCGCCAGCAACTTGCCGAACAATGGCTTCAGCGGCGCCGGCAGCACTGTCAGGTCGGGGCCGGCCCGGCGGCGGTCGACCGCCTCGACCAGGGTCGAGCCCATGTCCGCGTTCTTGCCCCCGGCTACGGCCAGCATGACAAGGCCCAGGCTATAGATGTCGGTCCAGGGCCCGATCTCGCGGCCGAAGTCGCCGAACTGTTCGGGCGCGACGAAGGCCAGCTTTCCCGCGAACCCATCGCCGACGATGGTCGCGTGCGAGGACTCCAGATCCTTGGCGATGCCGAAGTCGATGATCGTCGCCGACTCGATCCGCTCGCCCGGCAGCAGGATGTTGTCCGGTGAGATGTCGCGGTGGATCGCGCCCAGGTCGTGGGCGACCCGCAGACCCTCGCAGAGCCGCTTCATCAGCGACAGCAGGTCGGCCTGCGTCAGCTTCAGCTTGCCGATCAGCTGATCGAGACCGACCCCGTCCAGATAGTCGGTGACGATGTACAGCACGCCCAGCACCGGCTCGTTGGCCAGCACCCGGTACTGGACCAGCGCCGGGTGACTGAGGCGGGTCAGGGTGCGCGCTTCCTTGCGGAACATCGCCTGCACGTTGGGATCGGCGGCCAGGTGCGGCAGCACCACCTTGATGGCGACGCGTTCGTCGGTGTTGACGTTGATGCCTTCGTAGACCTCGCCCATGCCTCCGCGGGCGATGAAGCGGCGGACCTCGTAGATGTGGTTCAGAACCGACCCGATGCTGACCCGGCCCGGGCCGACCGCGCCAGGCGCGCCGAAGGGCGCGCCGGTGTGCATGGGCTGTGGCGTCGAGGCCTGGGGCGGGGCGCTGGGTTGCAGGATTGTCGACTGCGGCGCGACGGCCTTGCGGCCGCGGCGTCCCTTTGGAGCGACCGCAGCGGCCTCGTCGTCTTCAGCCGGCGCCGGCGGGTTTGACGCGCTGCCACCGGTCAGCCAGGCATCCTCGGGTGCGTTACGGCCGCCGCCGCTGGATGGGGGAAGCGGCTCGAAGACCGTCTTGGCCGGGCCGTCGTCTTCGGGGTCCTGCGCCATGGATCAGTCCGCTCCCGGAAGGGTCAGCGCGGTCATTTCCTCGCATGCCACTGTGATGATGGTCACATTATCGGGCGCGTTGCGGGACAGGGTCAGCTCCAGCAGATTACGCGCCGCGGTGGCCGGGTCGGACGCCAGCAGATGGGCCTCGATCTCCTCGGAGGAGACCAGACCGGTCAGGCCGTCGCTGCACAACAGATAGACGTCGTGCGCCTGGACCTCGCCGGTGACGAAATCCACCCTGAGCACCTCTTCCACGCCGACAGCGCGGGAAAGTACGTGCGACATCGGGTGGCCGGCCGCGTCCTCTTCCTTGAGCAGGCCGCGGTCGATCATGTCCTGGACCTGGGTATGGTCGCGCGTCAGGCGCTCAAGCTTGCGGTCGCGCAGACGATAGGCGCGGCTGTCGCCTACCCAGGCGCAGGCCAGGCTGTGTCCGTCTGCCATCAGCATGACCACGGTCGAGCCCATGCGGTTGCCCCGGGCTTCCGCCTCCTGGCGAATGCGGTCATTGGCGACGCCAAGCGCATGCCTGGCGCCGGCCATGTCCGCCTCGAAATCGCCTGTGGCGGCGATCTCGGCCAGGGCCTCGACCACCGTGCTTGAGGCCCATTGGCCATTCTCATGGCCGCCCATGCCGTCGGCGACCGCCCAGAGGCCGATATCGCCGCGGGCGATCAGCGAGTCCTCGTTGACGCTGCGGACGCGGCCCTCATGGGTTTGAGGCGAGGCGGAGAAGCGAAGATTCGATCTCATGCGGCTTCCTTGAGCAGGGCGTCGACACGTTCCAGCGCGGCGGTCACGAATCCGGCGGCCGGCCCTTCGGATGATACGGGCGGGAGGAGGTCGCCGAAGCTCCACCACACGCCGGCGGCCGGCTGCGCCGCCAGCACGGCGGCGACGGCGAGCGCCTCCGCAGGCGGGGCGGAGTCGGCCAGGGCCTCGAGGCTGGCGTCCGCGTCGAGGCGTCCGACCAGTACGGTCCGGATCACCGCCTCCGCGGACCGGGCGGTGGCCAGGCCGACGAACGCGGCTTCCGGACCGGTGAGGCCGTCGATCCCGGCGACCATCAGGAAGCGCCGGCCGGCGGAGTCCACCGAGGGCGCCGCCGCGCCGCATCGCCAGCCCTCGCCGAACCGGCCGGGGCCGATAATGAAGCCACAGGGCGGCGCGGCGTCGTGGGCGGCGTCGAATGCCTCTCCCAGACGCGCGCGGGCGGCGTCGATCTCACCGCTGGCCCATTCGTCCCAGGCGCATTCGGCTGAGGCGACGAGACCGCGGGTCACGAAGTCGCCGTGCGCCGGAAGTTTGCCGAACAGGAACGGCGCCGCCATCGTTACAGCTCCGCCGGGCAGCGGAAGCCCCAGGGGCCGTCTCGGAACGGGTTGCGCATGTTGCGCGGCAGGACAACCCGGAAGGTCACCGAGGACGATCCCTTGGCGAAGGTGGCGCGCAGGGCGTCGCCAGTGTTGACCAGCTGGGTCGGCGGGCCGAACAGCCGGAACAAGGGCCACTCGCTTGTGCCTGGATAGATGTAGTCCGAGGTGCCGACGAAGGTGACGCTGGCCGTTGCGTTGTCTGCCGGCGTCCAGCGGAAGTCGAAAGGCTGGGAGTCGCCTTTCCGGAAGGTGTGGGTGACGCTGCCGATGCGAACCTCGACAGCTTCAACGCCCGGACTGAAGGTCGTTGCGGTCATCTGCATCTGCAGGCCATCCGACATAAGGACCTGCAGGTCCTGCGCCTCCTGGAATCGCTGCGGGCTCGAGGCGAACTGCTGCCCGACCGGATCGTCCAGCTTCCAGCGCCAGAAGGGCCCGGTGACGTCGATGTGCGGTGCGAGCTTCACCTTCACGAACTGGTCGAGCGCGCCGCCCGGACCGAAGAACGCCGCCACTTCGCGCCGGCTGGCGTCAGCCGCGGCACTGCGCACGAACGGGTAGGTCTGGTTGGTCACCCGCTGGCAGACGGGCAGGATAGTCTGCAGATATTCCTGTTTCAGCGCATCGGCTGACATCGAGACACCCGCCTTGTTCACCTGGCCCGCAGCGCCCTGCACGAACGGGCGAAGCTCGGCGGAGGCCAGACTCATCGCCATGGACTGCAGCTTTATGCTCGCCTCCTGAAGGGCGATCGCGGCCATGGGGTCGGAGCTGGGCCGCAGGGACGCTTCCTTGACCTGCTTGACCAGAGTCACGAACGCGGCGGCGTCGAAGCCCGACAGGGTCGAGAAATCGGCCGTGATGCGCGACCCCGCGTCGAGACCGGCGATGGCGGGCGGCTTCTTGCCCGGGATCGTGAGGTTGGTCTCGCGCTTGATCTGGTCCAGCAGCGACGCCAGGGGTGAAGGCGGCGAGAACAACGCCATCGCCGCCTTGTCGTCGCGGATGTAGTCGGCGGGCGCCAGGGCGGTCAGGACCTCACGCCAGCGACGCGTGTACTCCGCTGCGTACGCCTGGCCGATCTCGCCGGCCAGATTGACACGCGCCGAAACGGGGACCGAACCCTGGTCGCCGAGGACCCAGCCTTCGCTGGCCAGTTGTTCGACCACCTTCGGCAGGTTGGCCTGGTACTGTTTGATGTAGCCCTGGCGGGTAAACAGGAAAGGCACCGACAGCGCCTGCACGCCCTGCGGGTTGGCGAACGCGGCCAGCTTGTCCGGCGGCAGGTTGGGGCGCCACGGCTGACCGTTGCCCGGCAAGTCGCGCAGAATCGCGTAGCCGCGCTGGCCCGGCGTCAGGCTGGAGAGCAGCGCCGCCTGGGTGCTGTTGACGAGGCTGGGGTCGAACGGCGCGACCCGACTGCCCCCCCACGCGCGTCCGATCTCTGGGTCGGCCAACAGGGCGTCGAGGTGGACGCCCAGCGCCTGACGCGTGGAGCCCATATCGCCGCCGGCGAGGCTCGCACGGCTCCAGTCGGCTTTCACCCAGTCACCGACACTGCCGACGTCGCGCTTGTGGATGCGCGCCGGTGCGTCGCCAGCTGCCAGACGATAGGCCCGAAGACCGGAGTATAGATCGACCGGCGTCTCGCGGTTCTGGCGGAGAAAGTCTTCCATCCGCAGCATCATGCGGGGCAGCATGATCCGCTGCAGGCCGCCGAGGTAGGCCTCCTCGACATCACGGCTCAGGCCGCCGTCATGCATGCCCAGACCGAGCGGGAACTTCGGGAATCCCTTCTCGCGCCGATCCCGGTAACCCCCCGGCAGGTTGCGCAGGCCTTCAAGCACGGGCAGCACCTCGATCAGGCCCGGGTCGGCGGCGCTGACCTCGCGCATGTCGAGGCCATGAAGCGAAGGCTGGAGGCTGTCGGCGGCCGCGACCACCTTCCGCTGGTAGCCGAGGTTGGCGATGAAGCTGGCGGTCCAGATCAGGATCGTCAGCGCCGCGACCGCCGCGATGGCTCCGTAGGCGGCGGTGACGAATGTGGTTTCTTTCCTTCGGGCCTCCGGCGTGGCGCGCGCCAGACCGGCTTCCTTGAAGATAACCTCGTTGAGCAGGCGGTTGATGAAGTAGGCGCGACCGCGGCTGCGCGAGTCCGGCTCCATCTCGGCCAGGGCGACCGAGCCGCCAAGCAGCGCGTCCAGGGGCGTCCCCTCCTGCACACCGCTGGTCAGGTAGAACCCGCGCAACTCCGCGGCCTGCTCGCCCGCATCCTCCGGGAAAGCCCCGCCTAGCAGGCGGACGATGCCGTCGCGCAAGCACTCCACCTGGGCGGGGAAGCCTATGATCAGGCCACGGCGGCGCGCGTCTCGCTCGTCCTGGATACGGCCGGAAGCCCGGTCGGCGACTGCCTGGGCCACCTCGTCGAACGCAACGGCCAGGGCCTTCTGGCTCCGGGGCGAATCGATGGGCAGGGTCGCGCCGAGCACCGCTCGACGCCCTTCGACGTCGAGGTCATCATAGAACTCGCGGAATCCCGCGATCAGGTCGGCCTTGGTGAAGATCACATAGACCGGCGCAATGGTCTGCAGGCCGTCCCGCAGTTCGCGCAAACGGCGGCGAATGATGTCGGCCTGACGATCGATCGCGGCGCAGTCTGCGCCGGCCACGGAGTCCAGACTGACCGCAACGAACACGCCATTGATGGGCTGCAGCGGACGGTTGGCCCGCAACAACGACAGAAACCGGGTCCAGCCTTCCTTATCGCGCTCGGCGTCCGAGTCCTGGCTGGTGTAGCGGCCGGCCGTATCGACCAGAACCGCCTCGTCGGCGAACCAGAAGTCGAGGTTGCGCGTGCCGCCGACGCCCTTCAGCGCCGTGTCCGAGAAGGGGAAGCGCAGGCCGGAATTGAGCAGCGCGGTGGTCTTGCCGGACCCGGGCGCGCCGATGATGACATACCAGGGACGGGTATAGAGGTAGTTGCGCCGGGAGCCGCTGTCCGCCTTCAGCTTGGCGACGGCTTCCTTCATGCGGCCGGCCAGCAAGGCGCCCTCGTCGCCCCCCTTCGCGGACTCCGCCGCCAGGGCGTTGGCCAGCCTCGCGGCCGCCCGTCGCGCCGCGAGGAACCGCAGCAGCGCCGCCACGCCCCAGATCAGGCCCACCAGGGCCAGCAGCGTCAGCCGCCAGGACAGCGGTCGAAGCCCGTGGACCAGCAGCGGCAGGACGAGCACGAGCAGCAACGCACCAAGC
>JBIKTU010000085.1:0-7118 GCA_044347965.1 Caulobacter sp. | reverse complement strand
GCCCTGCCCGCCACGGTCGATGGCCAGACCACCGCCCACTACCTGGCCGAACGGCTGGCGACGACCGGCGTGCCGGTGACCATGCTGGCCCGAGGCGTCCCGGTCGGCGGCGACCTCGACTGGCTGGACGACGGCACGATCGCCCAGGCGCTGCGGGCAAGACGGCCGGCCTGAACGCGTCCTCCCCGGAGCGCAGCGAGGGGGAGGTGGCCTCGCGGAGCGAGGTCGGAGGGGGCGGCGCGAGACTTTCGGGATAGGGCGCGGTCAGAGGGCCGACGTCAGTCGGCGGCGCTACCCCTCCACCATGCTCCGCATGGTCCCCCTCCCCGCGAGCGGGGAGGAATGGCGCAGAAGCGATTCTCCCGCTAAGAACGGACCATGAACCTTTCCGACCCCGCCGTCCTGATCGCCGCCGTCGCCGGCGCCCTGGCGCTGGCCTTCCTGGCCTGGGCGCTGATGGAGCGCCGTCGGGCCGGCGCCGCCGAACAGCGGGCCTGGGACCTGCGGGAGCGCTACGCCGAGACCGAGGCGCGGATGAAGCTGCTGGAGGACCAGGCCGGAGCGCAATCGGAGTTCCTGCGGGTCCAGGCGACGCAGTCCGCCGGGGTAGTGGCCGAAGAGATGTTGAAGCGGGCCGACGAGACCTTCCGCAACCGCGACCTGCTGGCCCAGCAGCGGCTGGAGGCGCAGCTGAAGCCCGTCGCCGAGACCCTGGCCAAGTTCGAGGCCCAGGTCACCGCCGTCGAGAAGGCCCGCGCCGAGGAGACAGGCGGGCTCAAGCAGCAGATCGCCGCCCTGATGGAGGCCTCGACCGCCACCCAGGCCGAGGCCCGAAAGCTGTCGGCCGCCCTGCGGCGCGGGGCCGGGGTGCAGGGCCGCTGGGGCGAGCAGACGCTGCGCAACGTCCTCGACGCCGCCGGCCTGACCGCCCACTACGACTTCTCCGAACAGTTCAGCCTCGACACCGAGGAGGGCCGCCGCCGGCCCGACGTGAAGGTGAAGATGCCGGCCGGGGCGGTGTTCGCCATCGACGCCAAATGCTCGCTGAACGCCTTCATGGACGCCCAGGAGGCGGTCGACGACGCCGCCCGCGAGGCCGCCCTGACCCGTCACGCCCAGAGCGTGCGCGGCCACATGCAGGGGCTTTCGGCGAAAGCCTACTGGGACCAGTTCGCCACCGAGCGCTCGCCCGACTTCGTGGCCATGTTTGTACCCGGCGACGGCTTCCTGGCCGCGGCGCTGGACCGCATGCCCGACCTGATGACCGAGGCGATGGACAAGCGCGTGCTGCTGGTCACGCCGACGACGCTGTTCGCGCTGTGCAAGGCGGTGGCCTACGGCTGGCGCGTCGAGGAGCAGGCGGCCAACGCCGACAAGATCGCCGCCCTGGGCCGCGAGCTCTACAAGCGGCTTTCGGTGATGGGCGGCCACGCGGCCAGCGTCGGCAAGGCGCTGGAGGCGGCGGTCAGCCGCTACAACCAGTTCGTCGGCTCGCTGGAGACCCAGGTCCTGACCCAGGCCCGGCGGTTCGAGGACCTCAAGGTCGACCACGAGGGCAAGGAAATCGTGCAGATCGAGCCGGTGGAGACGGCGGTGCGGGCATTGAGCAAGCTGGCCGCGCCGGATGTCGCGCCGGACAGGCCCGCCGGCTTGCCGGGCGAGGGCACGGATCGTAGCGTGGCGCCATGATTCAGCTCTGCGCCTCGCTCGGCGCGATCATCGCCGGTCTCGTCATGCTCCTCACCCAGGGGCTGCCGCTGCTCGCGGCCCGGCGCAGCGGCGTTCTGATCAGCAAGGCTTACGGCGCGCCGCGGATCGAGCGCGCGGCCGATCCGGAACGGTTCGAGACGCTGTTTCGCCAGCGGCGTAACGCCCTGGGACTGCCACTGATCCTGATTGGCGTGGGGGCGGTGTTCCTCGTCCAGTTCGTGATGTTCCTGGCCGCGGCCACCCCCGGCGGTTGACCTGAGCGGACTTCCCCGACCTTGACGGTCGGGAATGGGCCCCTTACCTGCACACCGAAATGACCATCCGCCGCATCCTCACCGTCGACAACGCCGCCGATCTGGCCGTGCTCAAGCGCGTCTCCACACCTGTCGAGGGCGGGGTGACCGACGAACATCGCGCCCTGATGGACGACATGCTGGAGACCATGTACGCCGCGCCCGGCATCGGCCTGGCCGCTGTTCAGGTCGGGGTCGACAAGCGGATCATCGTCATGGACCTGGGCGACCGCGATGTGACGCCGGCCGCCGTCAGTGACGACACGGCGGAGTCAGAGGCCGCGCAGCGCAACCCGCGCTACTTCGTGAACCCGGAGATCACCTGGAAGTCCGAGGAGCTCTTCACCTACGAGGAAGGCTGCCTGTCGGTGCCGGAGATCTTCGACGCCGTCGAACGCCCGGCGCGCGTGAAGCTGCGGTACCTCGACTACCAGGGGCAGCCGGTCGAGGAAGAGGCCAGCGGCATGTACGCGGTCTGCATCCAGCACGAGATGGACCATCTCGAAGGCGTGCTCTTCATCGACCACCTGTCCCGGCTCAAGCGCGACCGCGCGATCAGCAAGGTGAAGAAGGCCGCCCGCGCGGCGTGATTGCATCCCGCCCCGTCTTCCTCGCCCTTGTGGCGAGGACCCCTCGTTCAGCTTCACTGTGAGAGGGTGATCACACGCTCACTCGCATCCGATCCAGGGGTCCTCGGGACGAGCCCGAGGATGACGGTGTGGAGATACCGATCAAGCGTCGAGCCGACCCCCTACTGCTTCTTCGTCGTGTCGCCGGCGGCGGCGCGGGCTTCATCGGCTTCCCGCTGGGCTTCGTCGGAAGCGTCGGCGACGCCTTCCTGGACGTCGGCGGCGGCGTCCTTGAGCGCGCCGGCCGCTTCCTCGCCCGCATTGGCGACGGCTGCGCCGGCCTCCTTGACCTCGGGGTTGTCGGCGATGTCGCCGGCCGCGTCCTTGATCTCGGCGCCCGTCGCCGCCGCGCCCTCCTTGATGTCGGTCCGATCGTCGCGCGAGCAGGCGGCGACGGACAGGCCCGCCGCGGCGATGGCGGCGACGATGATGAGCTTACGCATGGGTTGGGCCCCTTCCGGTTTGCGTTCCATCGATCAACGATCTGTGACCGGCCGGGTTCCCGCAACCCTTCCGGCGCTGTAAACGCCCGCCATGCGCCTCGCCTTCCTTGGAACTCCCGACTTCGCGGTCCACAGCCTCGCCGCTCTCCTGGAGGCCGGGCACGAGGTCGCCTGCGTCTATTCCCAGCCGCCCGCGCCGAAGGGCCGAGGCCAGACGCTTCAGCCCTCGCCGGTCCACGCCTTCGCCGAAAGCCGCGGCCTGATGGTGCGCACGCCGGTCTCGATGAAGGCGGAGGAGGAGATCGTCGCCTTCGAGGCCCTGGACCTGGACGCCGCCGTGGTCGTGGCCTTCGGCCAGATCCTGGTGCAGCGGGTGCTGGATGCGCCGAGGCTCGGCTGCTTCAACGTCC
Organism: Caulobacter sp.; assembly: GCA_044347965.1. GTDB lineage: Bacteria > Pseudomonadota > Alphaproteobacteria > Caulobacterales > Caulobacteraceae > Caulobacter. The sequence goes on along the minus strand of JBIKTU010000085.1, from coordinate 3,633 downwards.
ACGCCTCGCTGCTGCCCCGCTGGCGCGGCGCCGCCCCGATCCAGCGGGCGATCATGGCCGGTGACGCGGTCACCGGGGTCCAGGTCATGCGCATGAGCCTGGGTCTGGACGAGGGGGCCGTCATCGCCACCGAGACCGTCCGCGTCGGCGCGCTCGACACCGCCGCGACCCTCAGCGCGCGCCTGGCCGAGGCCGGCGCGCGGCTGCTGCCTCCGACCCTTGCCGCGCTGGAGGCGGGCACAGCGGTGGAAACGCCGCAGGCCGCCGAGGGCGTGACCTACGCGAAGAAGATCAAGACCGCCGAGGCCCGCATCGACTGGTCGCGCCCCGCGCGGGAGATCGACCTGCACATCCGCGGCCTGTCGCCCTTTCCCGGCGCCTGGTTCGAGGCGCCGTCGGCGAAGGGACCCGTCCGCGTGAAGGCGCTTCTGTCGGCCGTCGAGGACGCCGCCGGCCCCGCCGGTCAGCTGCTGGACGACGGCCTGCTGATCGCCTGTGGCGAGGGCGCGGTCCGCCTGCTGCGGGCCCAGCGCGAGGGCAAGAGCGCCCAGGACGCCGGCGAGTTCCTGCGCGGCTTTCCGCTTGCGGCCAGGACGGTTCTGGCCTGATGCCCCGCTACCGCCTGACCATCGAGTACGACGGCGGGCCCTATCGCGGCTTCCAGGCCCAGGCCGAGCTGCCCAGCGTGCAGGGCGCCATCGAGGCGGCGGTGCTGGGCTTCACCGGCGAGACCGTCCGCATCCACGCCGCCGGACGCACAGACACCGGCGTCCACGCCACCGGCCAGGTGATCCACCTCGACCTGACGCGGGACTGGAAGCCGGAGGTCGTGATGAACGCCCTCAACGCCCACCTCGTGCCGCAGCCCGTCGCCGTGCTGGACGCGGTCGTGGTCGCCGATGACTGGCACGCGCGCTTTTCAGCCAGGGCCCGCCGCTACCAGTACCGCATCCTCAACCGCCCGGCCCCGCCCGCCCTCGACCGGGGAAAGGTCTGGCATGTGAAGAAGCCGCTGGACGCCGCCGCGATGCAGGACGCCGCCCAGGTCCTGGTCGGCCACCACGACTTCACGACCTTCCGCGACATGCAGTGCCAGGCGAAGTCGCCGATGAAGACGCTGGATGTCGCGTCTGTCCGCCGCGAGGGCGAGATGGTGCTGCTTGAGTTCGCCTCGCGCAGCTTCCTGCACCGCCAGGTCCGGTCGATGGCCGGCTCCATCGTCGAGGTCGGCGTCGGCCGCTGGACCAGGGCCGACCTCGCTGCCGCGCTGGAAGCGAAGGACCGCCGCGCCTGTGGCCCGGTGGCCCCGGCCGACGGGCTCTACTTCACCGGCGTGCGCTACGAGGACTGAGCGCCAAACCGTTCGAAGTAGCGGGCGATGATCGTCGCATAGGTCGCCTGAAGCGCCCGCAGCTGGCTGACCGGGACCTGCTCGTCGACGGCGTGCATGGTCTGGCCGACGAGGCCGAACTCCAGCACCGGGCAGAGGTCCCGGATGAAGCGCGCGTCGGAGGTGCCGCCGGTGGTCGACAGGTCCGGCTCCTCGCCGGTTGTTTCGCGGATGGCGTCGGCGACGAGGTCGGTGAACTCGCCCCGGCGGGTCAGGAAGGCCTCGCCGCTGATCAGGGTCTTCACCTCGACGCGGCCGGCGAAGCCGGCGCCGGCCTCGGCGGCCTGGCCCTCGATCCAGGCCTGCAGGTCCGCGCCCCTGTGGGCCGGGTTGAAGCGGATGTTGATCCGGGCCTTCGCCTCGGCCGGGATGATGTTGGTGGCGGTGTTGCCGACGTCGATGGTGGTGACTTCCAGGTTCGAGGGCTGGAAGCCCTCGTAGCCGTCGTCCAGCGCCCGGGCCTGCAGCCGCGCCAGGATATCGACCAGCACCGGGATCGGGTTGGCGGCGCGGTGCGGATAGGCGACGTGGCCCTGTTTGCCGGTGACCGTGATCCAGCTGTTCACGCTGCCGCGCCGGCCGATCTTGATCATGTCGCCCAGCCGCTCGGCGCTGCTCGGTTCGCCGACGATGCAGTGGTCGATAATCTCGCCCTCGGCCTGCAAGGCCTCGACCACCTTGCGGGTGCCGTCGAGGGCCACGCCTTCCTCGTCGCCGGTGATCAGGAAGCTGAGCGAGCCGGCCGTCTCGCCGACCTGGGCCACGGCCGCGACGAAGGCCGCGATCGAGCCCTTCATGTCGACCGCCCCGCGGCCGATCAGGATGTCGTCGCTGTTGATGTCGGCGGCGAACGGACCGCTGGTCCAGGCCGCCGCGTCGCCGACCGGCACCACGTCGGTGTGCCCGGCGAAGCAGAGGTTGGGCCGCGCCGTTCCGCGCCGGGCGTAGAGGTTCTCGATCTCGCCGAACTTCATCCGCCGACAGGTGAAGCCCAGGCCCTCAAGCGCGCGATGGAGCACGTCCATCGCCCCTTCGTCCGCCGGGGTGACGGACGGCTTGCGGATCAGGTCGCGGGCGAGGTCGAGAACGTCGAGGGTCATGGCCTAGTCGCGCAGCAGATCGTTGATCGAGGTCTTGGAGCGGGTCTGGGCGTCGACCGTCTTGACGATCACCGCGCAGTAGAGGCTGGGGCCCACGCCGTGCGGGTCCGGCAGGCTGCCGGGCACCACCACGCTGTAGGGCGGCACCTTGCCGATGTGGACCTGGCCGGTCTTGCGGTCGACGATCTTGGTCGTGGCCGACAGGAAGACGCCCATCGACAGCACAGCGCCCTGGCCGACGATGACGCCCTCGACCACCTCGGAGCGGGCGCCGATGAAACAGTCGTCCTCGATGATGGTCGGGTTGGCCTGCAGCGGCTCAAGCACCCCGCCGATGCCGACGCCGCCGGAGAGGTGCACGCGCTTGCCGATCTGGGCGCAGCTGCCGACCGTCACCCAGGTGTCGACCATCGTCCCTTCGTCGACATAGCCGCCGATGTTCACGAACGAGGGCATCAGGATGACGTTCTTCGCGACATAGGCCCCACGGCGAACGATGGCGCCGGGCACGGCGCGGAAGCCGGCTTCCTCGAACTGGGGCGCTTCCCAGCCGTCGAACTTGTTGGCCACCTTGTCCCACCAAGGCCCGACCGCGCCGCCCATGGTCCCGGCGCGCATGATGCTGTTGGGGTTGAGGCGGAAGGACAGCAGGACCGCCTTCTTGGCCCACTGGCGGACAATCCACTCGCCGTCGATCTTCTCGGCCACACGGACCTTGCCGCTGTCGAGCAGGGCCAGGGTCTCCTCGATCGCCGTGCGGACAGGGCCCTGCGTGGCCGGCGAGACAGCGTCGCGCGCTTCCCAGGCGGCTTCGATTTCCAGTTCCAGGTCGGACAGACTGACGGTGCTCATGCGGCGGTTTCCTGAACCCTCGCGCCGGCCAGGAAGGCGACGAGGTTGTTGGTGCGGTGGTGGACGAAATCGGCGGTCGAGGCGGCGGCGTGCGGCCCGACCAGGACGGTGGTCATGCCCAGCTCAGCGGCGGGGGCGAGGTTCACCTGGCTGTCCTCGAAGAATGCAGAGCCCGCGGCGCTGACGCCGTGGCGGGCCATCATCTTCTCGAAGGTCAGCGGCGAGGGCTTGGGAATGTAGTCGGCGGCGCTGATGTGGAAGATGTCCTCGAAGGCGTGCGCGATCTGCAGC
>JBIKTU010000084.1:0-7125 GCA_044347965.1 Caulobacter sp. | reverse complement strand
TTCCCGGCGTCGGGGAGAACCTGCAGGACCATCTGCAGATCCGGCCGATCTACAGGGTCAGCGGCGTGCCGACGATGAACGCGCTCTACGCTTCGCTGTGGCGCCGCCCCCTGATGGCGCTGGAGTACGCGGCGCTCCGGCGGGGACCGATGTCGATGGCGCCGTCACAGATGGGGGCTTTCGCGAGGTCCTCGCCCGACCAGGCGACCGCCAATCTGCAGTTTCACGTCCAGCCGCTGTCGCTCGACCGCTTCGGCGAGCCGCTGCACCGGTTTCCGGCCATCACCATCAGCGTCTGCAACCTGCGCCCCGCCAGTCGCGGCTCGATCCACGCATCCAGCCCCGACCCGCGCGCCGCGCCGCGTATCGCGCCCAACTACCTGTCCGAGACGGAGGACGAGCGGGTCGCCATAGACTCCCTGCGTCTGGTTCGCCGGATCGTCGGTCGGCCGCCGCTCGCCCGCTATCGGCCGGAGGAGATGAACCCGGGTCGGGCGGTCGACGACGACGCCGGACTGCTCGCCGCCGCGCGGGATCTGGGGACTACAATCTTCCATCCGGTGGGCACGGCGAGGATGGGCCTAGCCGCCGACCCCATGGCCGTCGTCGATGAGCGCCTGCGCGTGTTCGGCGTCGAGGGCCTGCGCGTCGCCGACGCTTCGGTCATGCCGACGATCACCTCCGGCAACACCAACTCGCCGACGATGATGATCGCCGAGAAGGCGGCGCGGATGATCCTCGAGGACCGCCTTCAGCGCCGCTAGTCGACGAGCTTCAGGCTGTTGACGATCCTGTCCCAGGGCACGATCTTGAAGTTCTGGGTCTGCGGCGGGCTGACGTTCCTGCCGTCCTGGACCACAAGGGCGCCCTTTGGGAAGGCAGGTCCCATCGGTGCGCTGGTCACGTCCAGCCCGTCGGTCTCGCTGGCGCCGTCGACGCCGGCCGCGCCGTCGGCGATCACCGCGAAGGACCCGACATAGGCGTTGTCGCCTTCCCGGCGGAACAGGGCGTAGCTGTTGTTGCCCTGGCTCGACAGCACCAGATAGCCGCGGCCGTTCGGCTGACGGTAGATCGACACGCCTTCCAGGTCGTCCTTCAGCGCCGGGTTGGTTGCCACGGATGTGACGACCGTGCGGGCGACGCCGCCGTTGGGCTCGGCGCTCATGCGGTAGAGGGCGACATCCTCCTCGGCCACGTACAGGACGCCGGTGTCATCGTCGGCGACGCAGCCTTCGGGCTGGGAGGCGAACGAGAACTCGCGGACCAGCTCGGCGCGGACCTTGCCGCCCGCCGCCTCGACCAGGCGCCACTGGCGCATCTTGCCGTCGGTGTCGTTGATGAAGACGAAGGTCTTGCCGCCCTTGCGGCTGCGGTAGAGGCACAGGCCATAGGGATCGCCAAGGCCGGTCGGCTGGACGCCGTCCGCGACCGGCACGAGGGTGCGCGTCGCCGGGTCGAGGACGTAGAGGGCGATGGCGTTGTGGGTCCGGTCGCTGGCCGCGACCAGGGTGACCAGTTTGCCGCCCAGCTTGAACCCGTCTCGCAGGTCGACATTGTTCATCTTGCCGTCGGCGGCGAAATGGACCCGCTTCCCGGACAGGTCATAGACCCCCAGGCCCGACTGCTTGTCGGTCCCGATGATCAGGCTCCTGGCCGGATCGACCGGATCGATCCAGATGACCGGATCATCCGCGGCGTCGCCGCCCTGGTCCACCGGGTCGGTCTCCGCCACTGCCTGGACGGTCGCCATCGGCGAGGGGGGCAGGGCGCGCGGATCCTGCGGCGTCCCGATCGTCAGCTTCAGCGCCGCGGCGATGTCGGCGAAGCGGCTGATCTTGAAGTTCGTACCGCCCGGATTGTCGTCGTCCTGGGACAGCAGCAGGCCGCCCGCCGCGCTGGTCGCGAACAGGCCGCCGGCGTTGTCGACCCCGGCCTGGCCGAAGCTGCCGATCCAGGCGTCGTCGGCCGACCGGTCATAGACATGGAAGGTGCTGGCCGAGGCGTTGGACGCAATCAGATAGCGGGCGCCCGGACCGCCGTCGTAGACGGCAACGCCCCCGACCTCCTCGGTCATGCGGCCCAGACGGACCGCGTCGATCAGAGTCGGTATGGTCTCGGCCTCGGGGTCGGCGTCAAACCGCCAGACGCCGATGGACTGCTCACTGACATAGAGGGCGCCGCTGGCGTCATCGACCGTGCAGTAACTGGCTTCGGACGCGATATGCAGGCGGCGGACGAGCCGTCCGTCCAGCTTGCCCGCACCGTTGTCGAAGATCGCCCACTGTTCGATCTCGCCACCGCCGCCAAGGGCGAAGGCGTAGAGCGTGCGATCAAGCGGGCTGCGGAACAGGCACAGGCTTTCGCCCGACAGTCCGGCGCTGATCGGGCCGGCGGTGATTTCCACGGCCTGTCCCGCCGAAGCGTCGAAGCTGAAGAACCGCAGGCGGGAGCCGCGGCTGTCCATCGCGCCCAGCACCGTGGTCGACCGGCTGCCGACAGCGACGCCGTAGCGGACGTCGACACCCACGGCGTCGCCGGCCTCGACCGCGCCGGTGCGGACACCGTCCAGGCTGTAGATTTCCAGTCCGCCCAGTTCGCCGCTGCCGACGATCCGCCCGCCATCGGCGCCATCGAGCACGAGGACGGCTGTGTTGGCGCCCGAGCGAACAGTCGGCGTGGTCTGGGCCGTCGGCGCCACCACGGCCGGCGACGGTGTCTGGGCATGGGCGTTCGCCGCCAGCCCCGCGGTCGCCATCAGGGCGATGCTCAGTGTCCGGACGGTTGAAAGGGTCTGGGCGCGAGTCGGCATTTCAGAATCCTCTGGTTGCCCATTCAATGCGCCCGTTCCGTTGCAAATAAATGGCGTCGCGACAATCCCGCTTGCCGCCGCCGAGCCGGGCGGACGACGGATTTCCCGGCCGGGCAGGTCGACGCCGGGCTGTCATGTTCGCGGGCTAGGGTTCCGGTAATCCCGGAGTTGTCCATGACCCCCCGCCCCCTGCTCGCGGCTCTCCTTGTCTGCGCGATCGCTTCCCATGATGTCAGCGCCCAGCCTGTCCCGCAGGCTGGCGACAGCTACTTTGTCGACGCGACGACCGATCTCGATGCGCGTCTGCAGGCGCGGCCAAACACCGGCCGGGCCCGCAATGTAATCCTGTTCGTGGGTGACGGCATGGGGGTCAGCACCCTGACCGCCGCGCGGATCTATCAGGGGCAACGCGCCGGCCGGGACGGCGAGTCCACCTGGACGACCATGGATCGTATGCCCTTCTCGGCCCTGGTCAAGACCTATGCCCACGATGCGCAGGTGCCGGACTCCGCGCCCACTGCGACGGCCCTGACCACCGGGGTCAAGACCCGGAACGGCGTCATCGGCATTGATCAGACCGTCGTGGAGGATGATTGCGCCGGCAGTCGTGGCCGGGAGGTCATGACCTTTTTCGAACAGGCCGAGGCCGCGGGTCTGCGGACCGGGATCGTTTCCACCGCCAGGATCACGCACGCCACGCCGGCCGCCACCTACGCTCATGTGGCCAATCGCGACTGGGAGAACGACAGCGATCTGTCTTCCGCCGCGCGGCGGGCGGGCTGCGTGGACATCGCACGGCAACTGGTCGAATGGCCCTATGGCGATGGTCTCGACGTCGTCCTGGGCGGCGGGCGGGCGCAGTTCATGCCCAGGACGGCCACCGACCCGGAGGATGCCAAGGCGGTCGGGCTGCGGACCGACGGGCGAGACCTGACCCGCGAGTGGAGCCTGCGCCCGTCCGGCGGACGTTACATCTGGAACCGGGCGCAGTTTGACGCCTTCGAAGGCGACGGCCCCCTGCTCGGGCTGTTCGAGCGCAGTCACATGAACTTCGAGGTCGATCGCGCCCGGGACGCGGGCGGCGAGCCGTCCCTGACCGAGATGACGCTCAAGGCCATCGACATCCTGGAGCGCGGGGACAAGGGCTATGTACTGATGGTCGAAGCCGGCCGCATCGACCATGCGCACCATCTTGGCATGGCCGGACGGGCCCTGGACGAGACGGTCGAACTCGACCGCGCCATCGCGGCGGTCATGGCGCGGGTCAACCTCGACGACACCCTGATCATCGTCACGGCGGACCACAGCCACAATCTGACGATCACCGGCTATCCCCGGCGCGGCAATCCCATCCTCGGCCGGGTGGTCGGCGTGAATGGAAAGGAGTCGCTGGGCCGCGACGGAAAGCCCTACACGACCCTGTCCTACGCCAACGGCCCCGGCGCCGCCCCGGGCGCGCGCCACAACCCGGCCGGCGAGGCGACCGATGACCTCGACTATGTTCAGCCTGCCCTTGTCGCGCTGGAGTCCGCCGCCCACGGCGGTGAGGACGTGATTGTCCGGGCCTCGGGTCCCTGGTCGCATCTGTTCAGCGGGACCATTGAACAGAATCTGATCTATCACGTGATCGTCCACGCTCTGGGACTGCGGCCCCGGCCTGCGGCCCCTGCGGTTCCGACGGATCCGCGCTGATCGTCGGCGGGTCCAGCGCGCACTGCCCCATAGGCCAAGCGCCGCGCCTCGTGACGCGCCGGGACGTTGACGGCCCTGGGCGGGCCGGCTTTGATCAGGTGCCCGTAAAGGAGTTCCGGCCAGGCCCATGCCCGTCATCGCCGCCCATGCCTTCCTCCGCCGGACCGCCGCCAGCGCCGAGCTGCGCACCCTTGTGAACGCTCTGGGCGAAGACGCCCCGCTTGCCGAGCTGGTCGCGCTCGGCGCCCGGGCCGGTTTCGACTTCGACACGACCGACCTCAGGACGGCCTGGCGTCAGGACTGGATGCTGCGCTGGCTGGCGGCGTCGGCGAACGGGTCGGCGACCGGGAACCGGGACGCCAGCACGCGGGCCAGTCCCGAATAGCTCTGGCCGCCCTGGAAGAAGGTCTGAAAGAACGCTTCGGGCCGGTCCAGGAAGATCGGCAGGATGAACCTGCGAAGACGGTCAAGCTCCAGTCCCAACGCGGCGTGGACCCGGCGACTGTGTTCGAGGTCGTCCCCAGGCCCGCCGACCAGGGCTTCGCCGATCACCTGGGCGGCCAGCGCGCCGCTCGCCAGGGCGAACCGGATGCCCTCGCCAAGGATGGGGTCGACCAGCCCGGCGGCGTCGCCGACCAGACACACCCGCCGGGTGGAAATCCGGGCGGGACCTTCGTAGAGCGGGATCGGATGCCCACGCCGCGTCTCGGACCGCACCGAGCCAGGCGCCAGAGCACGCGCCAGGTAGCTGTCCAGGGCGCCGGGCATGCCGTCGCGCCGTGTCCAGGAGCCGATGCCGCATGACAGGTACCCGCGCTTGGGAAAGATCCAGCCGTAGCCCCCGGGCACGCAGGCGAAGTTGAAGCTCATACGCCCGCCTTCCCGGTCCCAGGCCTCCGGCGTAACCTCGATCTCGGCGTCGATCGCCACACCGGGGCGGGTGCGTCGGCCGAGGCCCAGGCAGGCCGCGGTGCGCCCGGCCGCCCCGTCCGCCCCGACCAGGAAGCGCGCCCGGCAGCGCTCGCCGGATTTGCCGGTCACCGAGACGCCGTCGTCGTCCTCCTCGACGCTCGCGACGGGGAAGGCGTCCCGCAGCTCAACATCGCCGCGCGCCATCGCCCGCTCGAGGATGTGAAGGTCGAACGCGCGCCGGTTCACCATCCAGGCGCCGTAGTCGTTCTGGCGGTCGACGGGGTCGCCGAAATCCAGCTGCCAGCGGGAGTCGCCGACCTGCGCCTCGATCATGGCGCTGAAATCCCAGTCCATGACGGCCTTGACCGGGCCGGGGGTCAGCGCGCCGCCGCAGGCCTTGTCGCGGGGCAGGGCCTGTTTCTCCAGCACCAGGACCCGGGCCCCGGCTTCCGCCAGCCTCAGCGCCGCCATGGCCCCGCCCGGGCCGGTCCCGATGACGATTACGTCGTGCATGCGCGCCGCCGGACAGGGGCAAACCCCAGGTAGGCCTTCGCGGGAAGGGGACGCCCGCGGGCGACGTTGATCTTCACGTGACTGATGAAGGCGTTGAAGTAGTCGAAGCCGGCTCGCGCCGCGCCAAGGTCGCGGAGGATCAGGGCCTCCGGCCAGTCGCCGGTCGCGTCAGGGGGCGTGACCGCTCCGGGCCAGCCGTCCAGCGCGTGCACCCGTTCCCCGTCGGCCAGGTCGCGCTCGACAAGCCAGTTGAGCAGGGCGATCAGCCGGAAACGCCCGCCCGCGTCCCGCGGCTCGATAACCTCAATCCCGCAATCGCCCGCGAGGTCCGGCCCGAACCCCAGGACAAGCCGGGTGGCCTCGCCGGCCAGCGGCGGCTGGGCGAGGAGGTCGACCAGCGCATCGTGGTCTCCCGGCCAGCCCACGGCTGTCAGGAACTTTCGCGTCGCCGGCGGCCGAAGGCCCCGAACCATGCATCGCAGCTGACCGTCCCGCGACAGCATGGCCCCGACCATCCGGCCGGGAACCAGTCCATGCGAACCGGCGCATTCGACGGCCGAGATCAGCGCCCGCCATGCCTCCAGGCTTCCCGGGGCCACGATGGCCATGAACTGTTCGCCGGCGGCGCTGTCGTCCAGGATGTCGCCCCGGAAGGCGGCGAAGACCGCCGGCGGCCGCGACCAGTCGCCGTCCGGCGCCTGGTCATGCTCCAGCCCGATCTCGACGATGCCGCCGGCCAGGACCACGTCCGAGGACCAGGCGTCCGCCAGCGCCGCGAGCCTTCGCCAGGCGTCGGCGCCGGCTACGCCGCAGGCCTTCAGGCTCCGCTCCGCCAGGCTTCGCAGGGCGACCGCGCCGCCATCGCCCGCGAACAGATGCTGGGACACATCGATGGACTGGTCCGCTCCGGCCAGCCGGCATTCGAAGTAGAGCGGGACATCCGGCGCCAGATATCCGGCGGCCTGGCGCAACCTGGCCGCCGCGCCCTCGGGCATCAGGCGCGCCGGAAGCCGGGCGATCGCCAGGTCCATCGTCTGGCCGGCCAGACCGGTCATGCGAAGAGACATTGCTTGAGCCCGCTCGCGGTCTCGGCCAGGCCGTCGAGATCATCGGGCAAGGTCAGGGAGCGGATCGGCGTCCCGGCCGCGACCCGGGCCAGCAGCGCCAGCTCGCTCTGCCGCAGCGCCCTGGCGGGGGCG
>JBIKTU010000083.1:0-7158 GCA_044347965.1 Caulobacter sp. | reverse complement strand
CGAAGCAAGGCCCGGCGAAAGCCAGGACCATTGCGAGGATGACGCTGCCGATGACGCTGTTACGCATGAGGCTCCCGAGGCGCAGGGCGGTACTGCGCGTGCCCATGCGAGAAGCGCGCCACAAGAAAGAGCAGCAAAAACAATCATCTTTGGCCGCTCGCGTCGGTCGCCGTGCGGCAACGGCAGAATTTGCCCGGCATTAACCATACGGGGCCGACAATGGGGTCTCACAAGGACAGGGGAGCGGCTTCCAGCCTCCATGAAAGTCACCGGACCCAGCAGTGCGGGAAGCGTCGGCGGCGCGAGGGCGGCGCGATCGGCGACCGGGCAGGGCGCGTTCAGCGTACCGACCGCGGGCGCCGCGGGACCGGTCGGCAGCGTGTCCCGCGCGGGCGCGATGTCGGGCGTCGGGGGTATCGAGGCGCTGCTGGCGCTGCAGGACGTCGGCGGCCCGCTCGAGCGCCGCAAGCGCGCGGTCGGCAGGGCCGGCCGGATTCTCGACGTCCTTGACGACATCAAGCTGGCGTTGATCGACGGAGACCTTTCGCCGGCCTCGCTAGACCGCCTGGTCCGGGCCGTTCGCGAAGAGCGCCAGAACACCGACGACGGCCGCCTGGAAGACCTGCTGGACGACATCGAAACGCGCGCCGCGGTCGAGATCGCCAAGCTTGAGCAGGCGAAACTCGCTGCATGAACGCACGCCGAACACGAGGTTCATTGTGTGGCGTGCGGCGTTTGCTATAAGGCCGCGCTCGCATGAGCGAGTGCGTGGATGGGGGCGTGAGCGTCAAATGCAGACGACGACCGTTCTAGTGAAGACCGATGACTATCGTCCCTCAGAGGACGAAGAGTTCATGAACGAGCGTCAGCTCGCCTATTTCAAGCAGAAGCTGCTGGACTGGAAGGACGACATCCTTCGCGAATCTCGCGAGACGGTGACCCATCTCCAGAAGGAAACCGAGAATCATCCTGACCTGGCCGATCGCGCCTCGTCGGAGACTGATCGGGCCCTTGAACTTCGCACCCGCGACCGGCAGCGGAAACTCATCTCGAAGATCGACGCGGCCCTGCGCCGGATCGAGGACGGATCCTACGGCTACTGTGAGGAGACGGGGGAACCCATCGGTCTCGCGCGGCTGGCGGCCCGCCCGATCGCGACCTTGAGCCTTGAGGCCCAGGAGCGGCACGAGCGCCGCGAACGGGTTCATCGCGACGACTGATCTTTTCAGGCGCCCCGCCGGCATTACCGGCGGGGTAGTTTTTTTCCGCCAAACTCTGTGGCCTCCTGTCCTGGAAACCGGACCGGGAGCGATGGATGGACATCAAGGCTGAGGACGCCACGGCCGCCAACCTCGCGGCGGCGCGCCGCTATGTCGATGCCTGGCTGGCGGGTGACGTTCCCGCGATGATGGCGACCTACGCCGACGGCTTCGTGCTGCACTGGTTCGGCGCCAATCCGTTCGCCAGGACCTACAAGGGCAAGGCCGAGGCGATCCCGGCCCTGATGGCTTTCACCGAGCGTACGCAGCGCAGGCTTGTGGCCGTCGTCGACGTGACCGCGGGCCCGGCGCGGGCTGTCGTCATCGTGCGGGAAGCCGTCACTGTCGTGGGCGTCACCCACGAGATCGAACGGGTCCTCGTCTATCGCACAGAGGCCGGGCTGCTGGCCGAATGCTGGGTCTACGACCAGGATCAGAGGATGATCGACGCGGCGCTGTCATCTTGACTTTGAGGCGTCCAGAGCCGACCTAGCCCGGCTCTTACAAGGACGTCCCCATCATGACCGCAAAGGTCCGTTTCGCACCCTCTCCGACCGGGCGCCTGCATGTCGGCAACATCCGAACCGGCCTGATCAACTGGTTGTTCGCCAGCGGGCAGGGCGGCGTGTTCGTGCTGCGCATCGACGACACCGACCTGGAGCGGTCGACGAAGGACTACGAGGACGGCATCGAGGCCGATCTGACCTGGCTCGGGATGACCTGGGGCGAGCGCTACAACCAGTCGGCCCGCTTCGCCATCTACGACGCCGCCGTGGAGCGCCTGAAGGCCTCCGGTCGTCTCTATCCCTGCTATGAGAAGCCCGAGGAACTGGACCTGCGCCGCAAGGTGCAGCTGTCGCGCGGCCTGCCGCCGATCTACGATCGCGCCGGCCTGAAGCTGACCGACGAGGACCGCGCGAAGCTGGAGGCCGAGGGCCGCAGACCCCACTGGCGCTTCAAGCTCGAAGGCCGGCGGGTCACCTGGGAAGACCTCGCCCGCGGCCACAGCGAGGTCGACACGGCCTCGATGTCGGACCCGGTTCTGATCCGCGAGGACGGGGGCTATCTCTACACGCTGCCCTCGGTCGTCGACGACATCGAGATCGGCATCACCCACGTCATCCGGGGGGAGGACCACGTCACCAACACCGGGGCCCAGATCGAGATCTTCGAGGCCCTGGGCGCGGTTCCGCCGAGCTTCGCCCACACGACCCTGCTGGTGGGCGCCGACGGCCTGGGTCTGAGCAAGCGGATCGGGTCACTGTCGATGCTGGAGCTGCGCCAGCAGGGCTACGAGCCGCTGGCCGTGATCTCGCACCTGGCCCGCATCGGCACGTCGGATCCGCTGGAGCCGGCCGCTTCGATCGAGGCTCTGGCCGGTGATTTCGCTTTCGGCAAGATGGCTCACAGGGCCGCGCGTTGGGATCCTGAGGACCTATCAAAGGTCAACGCCGCCATCCTGCATGCCATGCCCTATGATGAGGCAAAACAACGGCTTGCGGACTTGAGCTCAGACCTGGGCGAAGCTTTCTGGCTGGCCGTGCGGCAGAACCTGACCCTGTTTGGCGACGTCGCCGAATGGGCGAGCGTGATTTCCGGGGCGGTGACGCCGGCGGTGGCGGACGAGGATCGGCCGGTGGTCGAGGCGGCGCTGGAGCTGCTCCCGGCGACGATTGACGGGTCGACCTGGAGCGCCTGGACCGGCGCGGTCAAGGCGAGGACCGGGGCCAAGGGGCGTGGCCTGTTCATGCCGCTGCGCCGGGCCCTGACCGGTATGGACCACGGACCGGACATGGCCGCGATCCTGCCCCTGATCGGTCGCGACAAGGCGGCCCGCAGGCTGGCCGGCGAAACGGCGTGATCTCCCTGGGGACATGTGCGCGAAGCGTACGTGTCCCCGCGAGCATCTCATGACCCGCAAGCGCATCGACCTGCTGCTCGTCGAGCGCGGCCTGTTTGACAGCCGCGCCCGGGCCCGCGCGGCCATCGAGGCGGGGCTGGTCAGCGCAGACGGCAAGGCTGTCACCCGGCCCTCGGACATGATGGACGATGACGCGGACATCACCGCGACGCCGGCCCATCCCTGGGTCGGGCGCGGCGGGCTCAAGCTTGACCATGCCCTGACCCTTTGGCCCGTCGCCGTCGAGGGGCGGACCGTCCTCGATGTCGGCGCCTCGACGGGCGGGTTCACCCAGGTCTGCCTGTCGCGCGGCGCGGCCCGGGTCTATGCGGTCGACGTCGGGCGTGGGCAGCTTCACCCGACGCTGGCGAGCGACCCGCGCGTGGTCGAGCTGTCGGGAACCGACGCCCGTTTGCTGGACGCGAACCTCATCCCCACGCCGCCGGACGTGATCGTCACCGACGTCAGCTTCATCGCGCTTGCCAAGGCCTTGCCCGCCGCCCTGGCGCTCGCCGGCGAGGGGGCCGAGCTCGTTGCTCTGGTCAAGCCGCAGTTCGAGGTCGGCCGCGAGCGGATCGGCAAGGGCGGACTGGTCAAGGACGAGGCGGCCAGGGCGGGTGCGCTCGCGGACGTGGTCGCCTGGCTTGAAAGCATCGACTGGCGAGTTCTGGCCACAGCCGACAGCCCCGTCACCGGCGGCGACGGCAACCGGGAGTTCCTGCTGCGGGCGGTGAGGTCGGGGAGGCCTTGAACTGTACCCTTTCAGCCAAGGAAAAGGCCGCCCACCTTCCGGTGGACGGCCTTTCCTCACAGGGCAGGTCGCGGACGGTCAGTCGACGACCTGATACTCGCCGCGGGCGTCGCGGCAGACTCGAACGAAGCGCTTCTGGACCCGGCCGTCGGGCAGGTAGATCGGGCTTTCGGCCAGCGAGCAGTTGTCGGCCGTGGGCGCATCGGTGACCGGCATGGTGCGGTAGCCGTAGCCGGAGTCACGGTACGATTCGTCAAAGGCCCGCTGGTCGTAGCCGGAGTAGCCATTGCCCGAACCGCCGCCGGCGAAGCCCTGGTCAGCGCCATAGCCGCCATAGCTGTCATAGCCGCCTGGCTCGCCGTAGTAGGCCTGTCCGCCGGCCTGGCTGGCCGGGTCATACGGGGTCTGGCAGGCCGCGCCGGACTTGCCGACGTTGGCCCCGATCACGGCGCCCAGGATGCCGCCCAGGACCGCGCCTTCGGTCTTGGCGCCGCGTCCGGCGATGCTCGAGCCGGCCAGCGCGCCGAGGCTGCCGCCGACCAGGGCGCCGCCCGTGCCGCGCTGAACCTGGTCACGACGGCAGGGGTCGTAGTAGCCGCCCTGGCTGTAGGTGGCGGCCGGCTGGGCCGAGACGGCCGTGGGGATCGTCAGGGCGCCGGCGACGAGCGAGGCGATGGCCAGGCCGGCGGCGCCGCGGGACAGGTACTTACGGGTCATGAGCTTGCTCTCCTTGAGCTCGATGAAGCGCGGACGGAGTCAACGGCGACCGGGATCAAGCCCGGCCGCTGGGACGCCACTCGCCGTTGCGGTTACGACAGACTTCGAAGCCGTGCCAGCCGCCACGATAGTACTCCTGCACCCAGCGACAGTTGTCGCGACGGTGGGAGATACGATCAGGATAGCTGGAGCAGCGGAAATTCTTCTTGGCGATCTGGTTGCCCGCCACGGCGCCGACGATGCCGCCGAGAACCGCGCCCTCGGTCTTGGCCCCGTCGCCGGCCACGGCCGCGCCGAGTGTGCCGCCGACCAGGCCGCCGGTGATCGTGCCGCGGTTGCCGGCCTGTTTGCGCTCGGACTTGCAGACGTCGCCCCGCCCATAGGAGCGCGAGGTCTGCGCCTGCGCCACGGCGGGGACCATGAAGCTCGGGGCGGCGATGGCGATCGCCGCGGTCAGGGAGAGGATCGTACGCATGGGCGACTCCTTCGACCGTCGGGCGAAACCCTGCCCGAGGTCTGTGGTGCGAAGATGGCCGTTGTTTCCTGAACGCGCGTTGAGCGCGCCGTTCATCTTCGTTCATGTGGCGTAAAACGACGCCGGGTTTGCCGACGGATAATGTTAGGGAGCGGCGTCAGTTCCGTTCGGAGAGTCTGTTGGCCGGCACAGTCGACATCGATGTGACGCAGGTCGGCGGTCAGGGCGACGGCCTGGCCGAGGCCCCCGGCGGCGGGTTGCTCTACGTTCCCCTGACCCTGGCCGGAGAGCGGGCGCGGGTGCGCGTCGAGGGGCAGAGGGCCGAGGTGGTCGAGCGGCTGACGTCCAGCGCCGAGCGCGTCGCCCCGCCATGTCCGCACTTCGGCGTCTGCGGCGGCTGCGCTCTGCAGCACTGGGCCGACGCTCCATACCTTTCCTGGAAGACCGACCAGGTCCGGCTGGCCCTCTCCAGAGAGCGGATCGAGACCGAGATCCTGCCGATCTTCGCCTCGCCCCCAGGCACGCGCCGGCGGCTGGCCCTCCACGCCCGAAGGGGCGGCAAGGGCGTCATCCTGCTGGGGTTCAAGGAACGGCGAAGCTGGACTCTGGTCGACATTGACGTCTGCACCATCGCCGATCCCCGGCTGGTCGCCGCCCTGCCGGCGCTGCGCCGGCTGGCCGACCCCTTCCTGGAGCATCCCAAGTCGGCGCCCACCCTGCACGTCACCTGGACCGGCGCGGGTCTGGACGTCGACGTCACCGGCGTCGAACGCAAGAGCGGCGGACTGTCGGCCGACGCCCGCATGCGCGCGGCGGAGGCCGCCTCCGCCGGCGACATGGCCCGGGTCAGCCTGGCCGGCGAGACCGTCTATGGCGCGCGTCTGCCGGTGGTGAAGCTGGGCGAGGCCATCGTCACCCTGCCGGCCGGCGCCTTCCTGCAGGCCGTGCCGCTCGCCGAGGCGGCCATGGCCAAGCTCGCCTGCGAGGCGGTCGCCGGGGCGAACCGTGTGGCCGACCTCTTTTGCGGGGTCGGCACCTTCACCTTCCATCTGGCCCGGATCGCGCCGGTGCTGGCCGCGGACTCCTCGGCCCCCGCCATCGCCGCCCTCAAGGCCGGCATCGCCACCGCTCCGGGCCTCAAGCCCATCACCGCCGAGGCCCGGGACCTGGCCCGCCGGCCGATGCTGGCGTCCGAGTTGTCCAGGGTCGACGCCGTGGTCTTCGATCCACCCCGCGCCGGCGCCCTGGAACAATCGCGCGAAATCGCGCTGAGCAAGGTCTCGAGGGTGGTCGGCATCTCCTGCAACCCGCAGACCTTCGCCCGGGACGCCCGGGTGCTGATCGACGCGGGGTTCACGCTGAAGTCCGTACGGCCGATCGACCAGTTCCTGTGGTCGCCTCACGTGGAGCTGGTCGGCGTTTTCGAGCGGTAGGTACAGGGATACTTCAGGGCCAGACCGGCACATAGCCGATGGCGATGGCCGCATCGATCACGCCCTTCAGGTCCGGCCTTGTCCAGCCCGCCGAGGTGTTGACGACCTTGTCCTGGCAGACATTGACCAACAGGGAGTCGCCCAGCGAGCCCGGCGGCGCCGAGTTCGTGCCGGATTTTCCAGGGATCGGCGCGGCCAGCGTCAGCGTCCTGGCGACCAGCCGCTGATCGATCTCTTCGTAGGTGCGCATGTCGCAATTGTAGCGAACTGTGAACACGACCGGCTGGCGGCCCTTGAGAACATAGAGGTTCTGCGCGGTGCGGATCGCGCCGGACCGTTGGATCGAGCCCCGATCAATCACGACAAGGATGTTCGGATTTGCGTCGAGCGCCATCCAGGGATCGGCCAGCGCCGGCGCGGCGGGGGCGGCGATGACGGCTGCGGCGGCGGCGAACGTCTTGAGCTTCATCGTATCCCTCCAGAACCCTTGCAGAGGGTCAAGGATGAGCCGCCGATCGGCCAGCCCCGAAAGGGGGGATCACTCCAGCAGCAGCTCCATCTGGTCCCCCGGCTTTGGCGGCGCCCGGAACTGTTCGATGTCCAGTTTCAGGCGCGGCGCCTCC
>JBIKTU010000082.1:0-7227 GCA_044347965.1 Caulobacter sp. | reverse complement strand
TCATCGTCACCCCGTTCGCGCTTTCGGTCTGGGCCATCCCCACCGCGATCGCCGCGCTGTTGATCCACGGGACGCGGCTGATCCTGCTGGACCGGGCGCTGAACCGGGAGGCGGCCCGATGATCGGCCTGCCCGTCCTCTATGCCCTCGCCGGCCTGCTGTTCGCGGTCTTCGCCATCGGCTCGGCCACGGACCGGACCAACCCGAAGCGCTGGGGCAACGCGGTGTTCTGGGGCCTGTTCGCGATCAGCTTCCTGGCCGGGACCTGGCTGTCGGACACCGTCAACGGCCTGCTGCTGGTCGCCATGGCGCTCGCCGCCGGCTTCAATCTGCTCGGAAAGGGCCAGCCCGCACCGCAGACCGACCGGGCGGAGCGCGCCGAGCGCTGGGGCAACCGGCTGTTCGTCCCGGCTCTGATCCCGCCGGCGGTGACGCTCGCCGGCACCTTCCTGCTCAAGGGCGTGGAGATCGGCGGCCAGCCATTGGTCGATCCCAAGCAGGTGACCCTGGTCTCCCTGGGGCTGGGCATCGTCCTGGCCACGGCCGTGGCGCTGGTCATGTTCCGCGCCTCGCCCGCCGTCGCCGTCCGCGAGGGCCGCCGCCTGATGGACCAGGTCGGCTGGGCCGGCCTGCTGCCCCAGGCCCTGGCGGCGCTGGGCGCGGTGTTCGCGGCGGCGAGTGTCGGCGACGTGATCGGCAGCCTGGCCGGGGACTATCTGCCGCTGAACGGCCCGCTCGCGGCGGTGATCGCCTACTCCGTCGGCATGGCGCTGTTCACGGCGATCATGGGCAACGCCTTCGCCGCCTTCCCCGTCATGACCGCCGCCATTGCGCTGCCGCTGATCATCGGCCAGTACGGCGGCGATCCGGCCATCGTCTGCGCGATCGGCATGCTGTCGGGCTTCTGCGGCACGCTGATGACCCCGATGGCGGCCAACTTCAACATCGTTCCGGCCGTGCTGCTGGATCTCCCCGACCGCAATGGCGTGATCAGGGCCCAGATCCCGACCGCCCTGGCTCTGCTCGCGACCAACACGGTGCTCATGTATGCCCTCGCCTTCCGCTTCTGAGACCCGCCTGACGGCCGAGATGGCCGGCCGCTTCGCGCGGGTGGCGCTGGGGCATGTCACCCGCGAGTACCCGCACAAGGCCGACCACGTCTTCAACGGGCCGCAGGACGTCGCGCCGCACCGCGAGCACCACCCGATCTTCTTCGGCAGCTTCGACTGGCACAGCTGCGTCCACGGCTACTGGACCCTGGCGACCATCCTGCGGCGGTTCCCGAACCTGCCCGAGGCGGACGCCATCCGGGCCCTGTTCGCCGACAGCCTGACGCCGGACAAGGTCGCCGGCGAACTGGCCTATCTGGACCGGCCGATGAGCGCCGGCTTCGAGCGGCCCTACGGCTGGGCCTGGCTGCTGAAGCTGGCTGCCGAGCTGAAGGCCCACGAAAATACGATCCCGTATGAAACGCTGGCGCCACTCGCTGTCGCCTTCGCAGACCGGTTCAAGACCTTCCTGCCCAAGGCGACCTATCCGCTCCGGGCCGGGGTGCATTCCAACACCGCCTTCGCGCTGCGGCTGGCCATGGACTATGCCGAGACCTGCGGAGACCCGGCGCTGGCGATGCTGGCCCGGGACACCGCCCTGCACTGGCACGCCGACGACGCCGACTGCCAGGCCTGGGAGCCGAGCGGCGACGAGTTCCTGTCCCCGGCCCTGATGGTCGCCGAATGCCTGCGCCGCATGCTGCCGCCGCACCAGTTCCGCGCCTGGTTCTCCGGCTTCCTGCCGAGGACGGCGGGCGGCCAGCCGGCGACCCTGTTCACCCCGGCCACGGTCAGCGACCGCACCGACGGCAAGATCGCCCACCTCGACGGTCTGAACCTCAGCCGCGCCTGGTGCTGGCGCGGCATCGCATCGGCCCTGGCCGAGCACGACGACGCCCGGGACGTGGCCGTGGCCGCCGCCGAGACCCACCTGGCCAGCGCCCTGCCCCATGTGGCCGGCGACTACATGGGCGAGCACTGGCTGGCGAGTTTCGCCCTGCTGGCGCTGGAGGGCTAGCCCGCGGCTTGCAATCCCGGCCCCGATAACTAGTCTCCTGACTAGTCAGGAGACTGCGATGAAACACTGGCCGGTACAGGACGCAAAGGCGCGCTTCAGCGAAATGCTGCGCGCCAGTCTCAGCGAGGGTCCGCAGATGGTCACCCTGCGTGGTCAGGAAGCCGCCGTGCTTGTTCCGGCGGCGGAGTGGCGTCGTCTTCAACAGAGGAGCAAGCCGACGCTGAAGGATTTCCTTCTCGGCGATGGCCCGAGGTTTGATCTACAGCTGGAACCGCGCGTCAGGCTCACTCCCCGACCGGTCGATCTGGAAGACTGAAGCAGGTGTGGGTACTCGATACCAACGTCGTTTCCGAGATGCGAAAAGCTCGTCCTCACGGCGGGGTCGTGACTTGGATGCGACGGCAAGCTCCGACGAGCCTTTTTATCGCCGCTGCTACCATCGGCGAGATCCAGACCGGAATCGAACGGGCTCGTGTCGGGAATCCGATCAAAGCTGATGAAATCGAAAGTTGGCTTGAATCCTTCGTTCACGAGGACCGGATTCTGCCAGCCACCGCCCCGATCTTTCGACTTTGGGCGAAGCTGATGCATGGTCGGACGGGCGACCTGAGCATGGATGCGATGATCGCCGCGACGGCCTTGGTCCACGGTCTTTCCGTAGCCACTCGAAACACCCGGGACTTTGATGCGCTGGGCGTCGCCACGCTGAACCCGTTCGAAGGCTGACGACTAAGCCGCCGCCTTCACCGCGCCGGCGATGTCCTTGACCAGCTGGTCGACCAGGGCCTTGTCGTCGCCCTCGGCCATCACGCGGATCAGCGGCTCGGTGCCGGAGGCGCGGACCAGGACGCGGCCGCTGCCGTTCAGCCTGGCCTCAGCCTCGGCGATGGCGGCCTTGACCTTCTCGTTCTCCAGCGGCTTGCCGCCCTTGGCGAAGCGGACGTTCTCCAGCTTCTGTGGCACCGGTTCGAACTGACGGGCCAGGGCGCTCATCGGCTTGCCGCTCTGCACCAGCACGGCCAGCACCTGCAGCGCGGCGATCAGGCCGTCGCCGGTGGTGGAGAAGTCCGACAGGATCACGTGACCCGACTGTTCGCCGCCCAGGTTGAAGCCGCCGCCGCGCATCCGCTCCATCACCGCGCGGTCGCCCACGGGCGTGCGTTCCAGCTTGAGGCCCTTGTCGGTCATGAACCGCTCCAGGCCCAGGTTGGACATCACCGTGGCGACCACGCCGCCGCCGGTGAGCCGGTCCTCCGCCGCCCAGGCGCCGGCGATGATGGCCATGATCTGGTCGCCGTCGACGACCTGGCCCTTCTCGTCGCAGATGGCCACCCGGTCAGCGTCGCCGTCCAGCGCGATGCCGATGTCGGCGCGGTACTCGCGCACCGCCGCCACCATCGAGTCCGGATGGGTCGAGCCGCAGTCGTTGTTGATGTTGAAGCCGTTCGGGTCGACCCCGACCTTCAGCACCTCGGCGCCCAGCTCGTAGAGCACGGCGGGGGCGACCTTGTAGGCGGCGCCGTTGGCGCAATCGATAACCACCCGCAGGCCGTTCAGGTTCAGGTGGCGCGGGAAGCTGGCCTTGGCGATCTCGACATAGCGCGCCTGGGCGTCGTCGACGCGTTGCACCCGGCCAAGGCCATCGGCGGCGGCCAGGCCCTCCTGCAGGCCCTCATCCATATGGGCCTCGATCTCCAGCTCGCGCTCGTCGCTGAGCTTGTACCCGTCCGGCCCGAACAGCTTGATGCCGTTGTCGGTATAGGCGTTGTGCGAGGCGCTGATCATCACGCCGAGGTCGGCGCGCATGGAGCGGGTCATCATCGCCACCGCCGGCGTCGGCAGCGGCCCGAACAGCCGCACGTCCATGCCCATGCTGGTGAAACCCGCCACCAGGGCCGGCTCGATCATGTAACCCGACAGCCGGGTGTCCTTGCCGATCACCACCAGGTGCCGCCGGCCATGGTCGCGACGAAACAGCTTGCCGGCGGCGAGGCCGACGCGCAGCGCCACCTCGGCCGTCATCGGGTGGCTGTTGGCCAGACCGCGAATGCCGTCGGTGCCGAAGTATTTCCGCTTGCTCATCGAGCAGACTCCCCCGCGCGAACCCCGCGCAACAGTTTGCAACGCACTTTTATGCCGCCGGACGTTCAGCCGGTGTTAAACGCCGACCCGGGTACGGTTCGTTCCCGCAAGATCATAACCTCCCGATCGGAGACGACGAAACCGGCATGTGCGGCATCATCGGCATCGTGGGCAAGGCGCCCGTCACCGACCGTCTCATCGAGAGCCTCAAGCGCCTCGAGTATCGCGGCTATGATTCCGCGGGTGTCGCGGTGCAGACCGGGGGGCGGGTCGAGCGGCGCCGCGCCCAGGGAAAGATCAAGGCGCTGGAGGCGGTGCTGGAGGCCAGCCCCCTGACCTCGCAGGTCGGCATCGGCCACACCCGCTGGGCCACTCACGGCGCGCCGAGCGAGCGCAACGCCCATCCGCACACCGCCGGCCGGGTGACCCTGGTCCACAACGGCATCATCGAGAACTTCGCGGACCTGAAGGTCGAGTTGCAGAACGAAGGCCGCGCCTTCGAGAGCGACACCGACACCGAGGTCGTCGCCGCCCTGATCGATCATTACCTGGACAAGGGTCAGGCCCCGCTGGCCGCCTTCAAGATGGCGCTGGACCGGCTGACCGGCGCCTACGCCCTGGCGGTGCTGATCGAGGGCCGCGACAACTTCATCATGGGGGCCCGAAAGGGCAGCCCGCTGGTCGTCGGCACGGGAGAGGGCGAGATGTTCCTGGGCAGCGACGCCCTGGCCGTCGGCCCGTTCACCAGCAAGGTCACCTACCTCGAGGAAGGCGACTATGTCGCCATCGACCACGACCGCGCCGAGATCTTCGACGTCACGGGCACGCCCGTCGATCGCCCGATGAAGGTCGTGTCCGCCTCCGCCGCCCTGGTCGAGAAAGGCAACTACCGGCACTTCATGGAGAAGGAGATCCATGACCAGCCGGAAGGGGTTCAACGCACCGTCTCCGCCTACATCGACCCGATCTCCTCGCGCACGGCCGTGCCCGGCGGCATCGACTTTTCCGCCATCGAGCGCATCCAGATCGTCGCCTGCGGGACCAGCTACATCGCCGGCATGGTCGGCAAGTACCTGATCGAGCAGCTGGCCGACCTGCCGGTGGATGTCGAGATCGCCAGCGAGTTCCGCTACCGCTCGCCGGCCCTGCGCGCCGGATCGCTGGCCATCGCCATGTCGCAGTCGGGCGAGACCGCCGACACCCTGGCCGCCCTGCGCCTGTGCAAAAGCAAGGGCATGCGCACGGCCGCGGTGGTCAACGCCCAGGAATCGACCATGGCCCGCGAGGTCGACGTCGTCTGGCCGATCCACTGCGGACCGGAGATCGGCGTCGCCTCGACCAAGGCCTTCACCGCCCAGGTTACGGTGCTGACCGCCATCGCCGTGGCCGCCGCCGCCGCCCGGGGTCGCATCGACACGGCAGAGGAGGAGCGCCTGGTAAAGGTGATGCTGGAGGCGCCGCGCCTAGTCAGCGAGGCCATCGGCATGGAGGAGGCCGTCCGCGCCGTCGCCGTCGATATCGCCAAGGCCCGCGACGTCCTCTACCTGGGCCGCGGCACCATGTCCGCCCTGGCCCTGGAAGGCGCCCTGAAGCTGAAGGAGATTAGCTACATTCACGCCGAGGGCTATGCGGCGGGCGAGCTGAAGCACGGGCCGATCGCGCTTGTCGACGAGCATACGCCGATCATCATCCTGGCCCCCTACGACAGCTACTACGAGAAGTCGGCCTCCAACATGAGCGAGGTCATGGCCCGTGGCGGACAGGTGGTGTTCATCACCGATCCGGAGGGCGCCAGACACGCTCCGGCCGGCGCCAAGGTGGTGATGACCGCCCCGGCCAGCGACCCGCTGATCGCGCCGCTCATCATGTCGGCGCCCATCCAGCTGCTGGCCTACCATGTGGCGGTGCTGAAGGGCGCGGATGTCGACCAGCCGCGCAATCTCGCCAAGTCTGTAACGGTCGAGTAGACGTCGAACCCATGAAACCTGTTCGTAAAGCCGTCCTTCCGGTCGCGGGCCTCGGCACCCGCGTGCTGCCCGGGGCCAAGACCACGCCCAAGGAAATGCTCAACGTCGTGGACAGGCCGATCCTGTCCTACATCGTGGCCGAGGGCCGCGCGGCGGGGATCGAGCACTTCGTGTTCGTCACCGGCCGCGGCAAGGGTGCGATCGAGGACTACTTCGACCATCACATTGAGATGGAGAGCCAGCTTCAGGCCAAGGGCAAGCTGGAGATGCTGGCCGACATCCAGGGCGAGTTGCCGAAGCCCGGCGAGATGAGCTTCGTGCGCCAGATGGCGCCGCTGGGCCTTGGTCACGCCATCTGGTGCGCCCGCGACATCATCGGCGACGAGCCGTTCGCCATCATGCTGCCGGACATGCTGATGCATGCCCCGCGGCGCCCGGCGCTGGCCCAGGCGATGGACGCCTACAACAAGGTCGGCGGCAACATCGTCGTCGTCGAGCCCGCCCCCGAGGGCGAGGCCCACAAGTACGGCATCGTGGCGCTGGACGGCCAGGACGGCCGCCTGAACCGCATGACTGGCATGGTCGAGAAGCCCGCGCCGGGGACCGAGCCTTCGAACCTGTTCATCTCGGGCCGCTACATCCTGCAGCCGGAGATCTTCAAGCTGCTGGCCGACCAGCAGAAGGGCGCCGGCGGCGAGATCCAGCTGACCGACGCCATGTTCCGCCTGATGGCCATCGAGACCTTCCACGCCCTGGAGTACGAGGGCGTGACCTACGACTGCGGCGACAAGATCGGCCTGCTACGGGCGAACGTGGCCTTCGCGCTGCAGCGGGAAGACCTCGGCGCCGCGGCGCGCAAGGCGATCATGGAGTTGCTCAAGATCTAACCTCTCCCTGTGGGAGAGGTGGCCTGGCGGAGCGGGTCGGAGAGGGATGCACGGCGGCGACTGTCCGACGCCCGCGCCTCCCCCTCAGTCGTGGCGCCGCCACGACAGCTATCCCAAGGGGAGAGCGTGAGTGTCAGGCCAACAACGCCTCCAGCCCCTCCTTCAGCGCCACCGCCTGCGCCGGCGTCAGGTGCATGGCCTCCGCGAGCCGGTGCGGGATCAGCT
>JBIKTU010000081.1:0-7402 GCA_044347965.1 Caulobacter sp. | reverse complement strand
GGGCCTGCTGGACGGGTTCCGGGCCCAGGTCGCCGACCTGGACGCCCGGCTGAAGGTCCGCGACGCGGACGCCTCGGCCGTGTTCGAGATCATCGCCGACGTGCCGCCGATGGCGCCGGAGGCCGACGGCGCGGCGGAGGCCTTCGTGCGCGGCCTGACCGGCGACAACAGCCCGATGCGCGTCGTGCCCTACGCCGCCGAGGGCGGCCAGTTCCAGGGCGCGGGCTTCTCCACCGTCATCTGCGGCCCCGGTTCCATCGACCAGGCCCACCAGCCGGACGAGTATGTCGAGATCGAGCAGATGCGACGCGGCGCGGTGTTCATGCTGCGGCTGGCGGCGGCGTTGACCGATTAGAGGTCCTGCGTGCTTCGACACGCGCCTTTGGCGCTGCTCAGCATGACGTGGGTGGGTAGCCTTCAAACTCACGTCATCCTGAGCAGCCCGCGCAGCGGGCGTGTCGAAGGACGCACGGTGGTTTCACCGCTTCTCGTGACGACGGCGTCGATCAGAGCGCCCGCAACCGCCCCACCGCCCATCCGGCCGCATCCCTGACCACCTCCGACGCATCCTCCCTCAGCCGCTCCGCCGCCGGCAGCAGCGCTGCGTCCCCGCTGTTCCCCACCGCATAGAGCACGTTCCGCACGAACTGGTCGCGGCCGATGCGGCGGATCGGGCTGCGGCGGAACAGGGCCAGGAAGCCGGCGTCGTCCAGCGCGGCCAGCGAGGCCAGGGACGGCGAGCGGAGCTCGTCCCGCGCCTGCAGCTGCGCCTGGCGGGAGGTCTCGGCGAACTTGTTCCATGGGCAGACGGCCAGGCAGTCGTCGCAGCCGTAGATGCGGTTGCCCATGGCGGCGCGGAATTCCTCCGGCACGGGGCCCTGGTGCTCGATGGTCAGGTAGGAGATGCAGCGCCGGGCATCGAGCCGGTAGGGGGCCGGAAAGGCGTTCGTCGGGCAGATGTCGAGGCAGGCGCTGCAGGAGCCGCATCGGTCGATCTCGGGCGCATCCGGTTCGATCTCGACAGACGACAGCACCGAGCCCAGGAACAGCCAGCTGCCCAGGTCCCGCGAGACCAGATTGGTGTGCTTGCCCTGCCAGCCCAGGCCCGCCCGCTGGGCCAGCGGCTTTTCCATCAGGGGCGCGGTGTCGACGAACACCTTCACCTCGCCGCCGAACTTCGCCTTCATCCAGCCGGCAAGGTTCTTGAGCCGGCCCTTGATCAGCGGGTGGTAGTCGTCGCCCTGGGCATAGGCGGAGATGGCGGCGCGGGAGCGGTCCTTCAGGGCCTCGAGCGGGTCCGTGTCGGGACCGTAGTTCATGCCGAGCATCACGGCGCTGCGGGCCTCCGGCCACATGCCGGTAGGGTGGGCGCGCCGCTCGAGCGTCTCCTCCATCCAGCCCATCTGGCCATGGAACCCTTCGGCGACGAAGGCGCGCAGGCGGTCGCCGGCCGGCCAGGGATCGGCGGCGGACGCGAAGCCGACGACATCGAAGCCGAGGCGCCGGGCCCGGTCGATGATCCGCGGTTTCGGGTCGTCAGAAATCAAGGTCGTGATAGTGCGGCGCCGGCGCCAGGCCCGGCCAGCGGTCGGCCAGGAGTGGGCGGAAGCAGGGACGGGACTTGATCTTCATGTACCAGGTCCGGGCCGCCGGAACGTCGTTCCAGGGCACGTCGCCGAAGTAGTCGATGACCGACAGGTGCGCCGCCGCCGCCATGTCCGCCAGGGAGAGGCGCCGCCCGGCCAGCCAGTCGCGGGTGGCGAGCAGGAGCTCGATGTATTTGAGGTGATGGCGCAGCGCCTCGCGGCCGGCGCGGATATTGGCCAGGGCCGGGGCGCCCAGGCCCAGAAGCCGCTTCTCCATCTTCTCGTGCAGCAGGTAGCCGGAGACCTCGGAGTCGAACTTGCGGTCGAACCACTGCAGCAGCCGGCGCGCCTCGGCCCGCTCGGCCGGGTCGCGGCCCAGCAGCGGCGGCTCGGGGCTCTGCTCCTCGATGTGTTCGAGAATGGCGCGGGTCTCGCAGATGACCACCTCGCCCGCAGCCGAGCGCTCGATGAGCACAGGCGGCACGCCCGAGGGGTTGAGCGCCAGGAAGTCGTCCGGCTGCTCCCACCAGCGCACCTGCACCTCGGTGAACGACAGACGCTTCTCGCCCAGCGCCAGCCGCACCTGCCGCGAGGCAGGGTCGAGCGGGAAGTGATGCAGGATGCGTTCGACGCTCATGGCGGGTCCGGTGAGTCAGGCGCGCAGCTAGCGCACCATCGCGTTAAGGGCGCGTTTACCGCGGTCCGTGGCGCGTCAGGCGGCGGTGTGCCCGGCTCCGCCGCCCGGACGCGCGGTCAGTCTAGTGCGTCACCTCGGCGAAGGCTCCGCCGTGGGGCTCCGCCCGGCCGCGCGGGTCGGGATGGATGATGATGTCGGCGGTGGGAAAGGCGGCCAGGACGCGGTTCTCGGCGGCGACCATGGCGTCGTGCGCCGCCACCAGCGTCAGGCCAGGATCGAGGTCGGCGTGCATCTGGATGTGGATGTAGGGACCGGAGGCGCGGGTGCGCAGCTGGTGGACGCCCTGGATGGTCGGGTCCTCGGTCATCAGCGTCACGATGCGCTGCCGGGCTGCCTCGTCGAGTTCGTGGTCCATCAGCTGGCCGGCCGCCTCGCGGAACACGCCGATGGCGCCCCAGACCAGCCATGCGGCGACGACCAGACCGGCGGCGGCGTCCAGCCAGTAGAGGCCCAGCAGGCTGGCGCCCGCGATACCGAGGATGGCGGCGACGTTGGAGGCGAGGTCAGCGGCATAATGGGCGCGGTCGCCGTGAACCGCCACGGAACTGGCCTGCTTCAGCGCCCGGCTCTGGGCGGCGACCAGCGCCAGGGTCAGGACGATGGACAGGACCATCACGGCCATGGCCCAGCCGCCGGCGTGGATCGGCCGGGGATTCATCAGCCCGGCGATCGCCTCGCGCCCGACCAGGGCGGCGGAGGCGAAGACCAGGCCGCCCTGCATCAGGCTGGCGAAGGCCTCGGCCTTGCCATGGCCGAAGCGGTGCTCGGCATCCGGCGGGCTGGCCGCGAACCGCACCGCGAACAGGGTGATCAGCGAGGCCAGCAGGTCGAGGCCGGAGTCGGCGAGCGAGGCCAGCAGCGCCACCGAGCCGCTGGCCAGCCAGGCCGCTGTCTTGGCCGCCACCAGCACCAGGGCCACGGTCACCGAGAGCTGCGTCACCCGGCGGGTGACGGCGGTGGCCTGGGCCAGGGTGAGGGGGGCGCCGGTGGTCATTCGCCGAGTCTAGCGGGTCGCGAGATGAGGCCCCAGCGCGAACGACTCTCGCTTCTGATTCCTTCCCCCTGGAGGGGGGAAGGGTTTTTTCGCCCCTTGCTACGCCGCCCGCCGGGGGGCCGGGCCGACATAGACTGACTGCGGACGGATCAGGCGGCCGCCGGCCAGCTGTTCGCGGGCGTGGGCCAGCCAGCCGGCGACGCGGCCCATGGCGAAGACGCCGGTGAAGGCGGCGGGCGGAAAGGCCAGGGCCTCCAGCAGCAGGGCGGTGTAAAACTCGACATTGGTCTGCAGCGACCGGTCGGGCTTGCGTTCCCGCAGGATGTCGAGGGCGGCGCGCTCCACCGCCTCGGCGAAGGCCAGCCGGCCCGGCGCGACATTGGAGTCCTGGGTCAGGCGACGCACCGCCCCCTTCAGCGCGTCGGCGCGGGGGTCGCGGACCTTGTAGATGCGGTGGCCAAAGCCCATCAGCCGCTCGCCGCCGTCCAGCGCCTGCTCCAGCCAGGCGCGGGCGTGTCCGGGCGTGCCGATGGCGTCGAGCATCTCGATCACCGGGCCGGGCGCGCCGCCGTGCAGCGGGCCCTTCAGCGCCGAGATCCCGCCCAGAACCGCCGAGGTCAGGCCGGCGCGGGTCGAGGCGATCACCCGGGCGGCGAAGGTGGAGGCGTTCAGGCCATGGTCGCTGACCGTGACCAGATAGGCGTCCAGAGCCCGGGCCTCCTCCGCCGTCGGGAGAGGACCGCGCAGCATGCGCAGGATGTCGGCGCTGTGGGCCAGGGTCGCGTCGGGCGCCACGGGGGCCAGTCCCTGTCCCGCCCGCACCACGGCCGGCACGAACACCGCCGGGGCGGCCAGCAGCCGCAGGGCGGTCGGCAGGTCATCGCCGTCCGGCAGGCGGGCGGTCAGGGCGCGCATGGCCTCGACCGGGCCCAGCGCCAGCAGCCCGGCGTCGAGCGCGGCCACCTGGGCGTAGACCTCGACCCGCGCCGCGCCCAGCGCCGGGCCCACGTCGGCGGGCAGGCCTTCGTAGAAGCCGTCGAACAGCAGCTGGACCACGTCCTCGTAGGTCGCCTTGCCCGCGAGCTCGTCCAGCGACCGGCCGCGAATGACCAGCCGCCCGGCCAGACCGTCGACCTCCGACAGCACCGTCTCGGCGGCGATCACATTCTCCAGACCATCAGACATCCGGATCTCCCTTTCTCTCGTCTTTCGCAGCGACAGATCGACCCGGATCGTGGTATCGTCAATCTTGATCAATATAATCAATGTGAAGCGATGCAGCGCGACTGGCTGACAGCGGAAGAGGCGATGGAGCAGCTGGGGATCCGCCCCCAGACCCTGTACGCCTATGTCAGCCGGGGACGGATCGAGGCGAGGCCCGATCCCGACGACCCACGCCGCAGCCGCTATCGTCTCGCCGACGTCAGCCGACTGACCGAGCGCAAGCGGCGGGGCCGCAAGGCCGCGCAGGTGGCGGCCGGCGCCATCTCCTGGGGCGAGCCGGTCCTCGATTCGGCGATCACCACCGTGGCGCACGGGCGGCTGTTCTACCGGGGCCGCGACGCCGTGGAACTGGCCGGGCATGCCTCGCTGGAGGCCGTGGCCCGGCTGCTGCGCGGCGGCGACGGCGCGGCGTTGAAGGGCGTGACGCGGACACCGCCGCCCGGTGGGGACTCCATCCGGGCCCGGCTGTTCACGGCCCTGTCGGAGCGGGCCGGGGTCGACCCGCCGGCCCGCGGGCGGGCGCCGCTGGCCCTGGCGGCCGAGTCGGCGGGCCTGCTGGACCTGGTGGCCGACGCGGCGGCAGGGCGGATCGAACACGGCCAGATCCATCTTCGCCTGGCCCAGGCCTGGGGTCGTCCCGAGGCCGCCGACGCCCTGCGCCAGGCGCTGGTGCTGCTGGCCGACCATGAGCTCAACGCCTCGACCTTCGCCGCGCGGGTCACCGCCTCGACCGGGGCCTCGCTGGCCGCCTCGGCTCTGGCCGGGCTGGCGGCGCTGTCAGGGCCCCTGCACGGCGGGATCGCCGGGCGGGTCGGCAACCTGGTGGAAGAAAGCGCCCGGATCGGACCCCGGGCCGCCGTGGCCGGTCGCATCGCCCGGGCCGGGCCGATCCCGGGCTTTGGCCATCCCCTGTACCCCGAGGGCGATCCGCGCGCCGCCGCCTTGCTGGCGACCTTCGACCTGCCTCCGCCCTACGGGGCGTTGCAGCGCGCGGTCGAAGAGATCACCGGCGAGGCGGCCAACATCGACTTCCTGCTCACGGCCCTCGCGGATCGCTTCGGCCTGCCGGGCGATGCGCCCTTCGCCCTGTTCGCCGTGGCCCGCACCGCCGGCTGGCTGGCCCACGCGGTGGAACAGGTCCAGACGGGTGCGCTGATCCGGCCAAGGGCGCGGTACACGGGGCCGGCTACGACCTGATCCTCTCCCCTTGGGAGAGGTGGCCTCGCGTAGCGAGGTCGGAGAGGGATGCGCTGAGCCTGATCGTCGGCCGCCGCGCAGCCTTCTCAGTCACAGCTCCGCGGCGACAGCTCTCCCAAGGGGAGAGCATTGCCGCCCTATGCCCGCTCGAGCACCGCGTCTTCCGCCGTCAGCGGGTGATCGATGCGGCCGATCATTTCGTTGGGGCAGACCTGCCAGAAATGGCCGCGCATGCGGTCCCAGTCATTGAGCAGGCCGGCGGCGAAGGCCGAGCCGGTCTCGTGGGCGTGTTCCCGGATCAGGCGCCTGAGCTGCTCCTCCCAGTGCGGCGAGGCGAGGCGCTGGACCACGACGCTGTCGGGATTGACCTGGGCCTCGAAACGGTCGGCGAGATCGAGGACATAGGCCATGCCGCCGGTCATCCCGGCCGCGAAGTTGCCGCCCACCGGGCCCAGGATCACCGCCGTCCCGCCGGTCATGTATTCCAGGCCATTGGCGCCGCAGCCCTCGACCACCGTCACGGCGCCGGAGTTGCGCACCGCGAACCGCTCGCCCGCCTGGCCGGCGGCGAACAGCTTGCCGTCTGTGGCGCCGTACAGACAGGTGTTGCCGATGATGGCGTTGCTCTCGGGCGCCAGCAGATGTGGCGAGGGCTTCACCACGATGGTGGCCCCCGACAAGCCCTTGCCGACATAGTCGTTGGCCTCGCCGGTCAGGACGATTCGCAGGCCACGGACCGAAAAGGCCCCGAGGCTCTGGCCGGCCGAGCCCTTCAGCTCGACGGTCAGGTGGCCGGACGGCAGGGCGCTCATCCCGAACTTGCGGGTGATGTGGCTGGAGACCCGCGCCCCGATGGCCCGGGCAGTGTTCCGCACCGTGTAGGTCAGCTGCATCTTCTCGCCGCGCTGCAGGAAGGGGGCGGCGTCGCGGACGATCTGGGCGTCGAGGGTGTCGGGCACCTCATTGCGGCCCTCGACCGTGCAGTAAGGTTTGTTCACCCCCGGGTCGGCGCGGACCAGCAGCGGGTTGAGGTCGAGGTCGTCGAGATGCTCGCCTCCACGGCTGACCTGGGTCAGCAGATCGGTGCGGCCGACGATGTCCTCCAGCGAGCGGAAGCCCAGCCGGCCGAGGATCTCGCGCACCTCCTCGGCGATGAAGGTGAACAGGTTGACCACCTTGTCCGGCGTGCCGGTGAAGCGCGCGCGCAGGGCCTCGTCCTGGGTGCAGACCCCCACCGGGCAGGTGTTGGAGTGGCACTGGCGGACCATGATGCAGCCCATGGCGATAAGGCTGGCGGTGCCGATGCCGAACTCCTCGGCCCCCAGCATGGCGGCGATGACCACGTCGCGGCCGGTCCGGATGCCGCCATCGGTCCGTAGGCGGACGGAGTGGCGCAGGTTGTTGAGCGTCAGGACCTGGTTGGCTTCCGACAGGCCCATCTCCCAGGGCGAACCGGCGTACTTGATCGAGGTCTGCGGGCTGGCGCCGGTGCCGCCGACATTGCCGGAGATCAGGATGGTGTCGGCCTTGGCCTTCGCCACCCCCGCGGCGATGGCGCCGATACCGGTCATCGACACCAGCTTCACCGTCACCCGGGCGTCGGGGTTGATCTGCTTGAGGTCGTAGATGAGCTGGGCCAGATCCTCGATCGAATAGATGTCGTGGTGCGGCGGCGGGCTGATCAGCATCACGCCGGGGGTGGCG
>JBIKTU010000079.1:0-7444 GCA_044347965.1 Caulobacter sp. | reverse complement strand
ATGTCGAAGGCGCCGTAGATGATGTTCTCGGCGACGGCTTTTTTGCCTTCGTACATGACGTAGTTCATGAATTTCGTGACGATCAGGTCCCCGAACTTCGGATCGGGCAGAACCTGACGCTTCTCGGCGCGACGGCGACGGGACATGCTTCTTTTCCTTACTTCGGACGCTTGGCGCCGTAGAGCGAACGACGCTGCTTACGATCCTTGACACCCTGGGTGTCGAGGACGCCGCGCAGGATGTGGTAGCGGACGCCGGGCAAGTCCTTGACGCGGCCGCCGCGGATGAGCACGACCGAGTGCTCCTGCAGGTTGTGACCTTCGCCGGGGATGTAGCAAACGGCTTCGATGCCGGTCGTCAGGCGGACCTTGGCGACCTTACGAAGCGCCGAGTTCGGCTTCTTCGGGGTCGTCGTGTAGACGCGGGTGCAGACGCCGCGACGCTGCGGGCAGCCCTTCAGGGCGGGCACCTTGTTCCGGACCGGCTTGGGCTGGCGCGGCTTGCGGATGAGCTGGTTGACTGTAGGCATTATCTCTTTTTGCTCGTGGAGGCGTGTGCCTTTCGGCCGAAGCGCCTCGGGGGTCCTGGTGAACGTACTTTCCGGCTCTGAACGCCCGGTCGGAACGCGAAAACTCGCCGGCGCGCGTATCTGGGCGTTCCGGCGGGCCTGATCGCCCTCGACAGGGACTTCAGCTTCAACGGGCGACGGGCGCAAACCCGGCCCCCGAAAGAGGCGCGCTAGATACTCGTCAGGGCGTGCAAGGTCAAGGCTTTGGAAAGGCTTGACGCAAACTGGTCTGGATCGGGGATCGCCTTGCCCTTCACCGCCACGCCCGCGCCATCGACTCGCGGTCGACTCTCGGTCGACTCGCCCTCGACTCGGGGCTCGGTCACCGATCAGCGGTCCGTCAGTGTTCAGACCGTTGAACGCCACGATGCGTCGTACCGCAAGCCCCGGAGTGAACGAACCTTGGTCACCTTTTCGCCGCCCGGCCGCGAAAGCCTCAGGCCGTAGCGAGGGGAGCCCGTACGCCTTTGTCCGCCGTCCGACGGGAACGGGCCCTGAAGGCCGCCGTCCTCGCAGGCTCCGCCGCGGGGCATGCGCTGGTGTTCGCCCTCATCGGACTGAACGTCCCGCAGGTACGCGAGCGTGTTGTCGCGGAAACGGAGCAGGCGATGATCATCGACCTGTTCCGGCCGCCGCCACCGCCCCGCGCGCGGCGAGCCGACGCGCCCGCCGCACCGAAGCCGCAGGTCTCAGCCGTCCGCCCCCGCACCGTCACCGCCCCTGCCCCCTCCGCCGTCCCGCCGCTGCCCATGGCGGCGGTCCCCGGACCGGTGACGCCCGCTCCCGCCCCGAAGACCGGCGCCGGCTCGGGCGGGACCGTACCCGGCCCGGGCCAGGACCTGCCGGGCGGCGACCTCCGCCAGGCGCTGCGGGGCTCCACGGTCGGTTGCGCCAATCGCGGGGCGGTCGGGTTGAACCGGCGCGAGGTCGACCGCTGTGACGAGCGGCTGGGCGCCGGGGCGGCGCAGGCGCCCTGGATCGCCGCGCCCATGGACGCGACAAAGCGCAGCGCCTTCGACGCCGAGGCTCGCCGCAAGGAGATCATCCGCCAGCGAAAGGCGGCGGCGCCTCCAGTCGGGGTCACCCAGGGCAACGCCGGCGGCACGCGAACCGACGGGATCGGCATCCTGGACCATTAGCCGGCGTCGCGACGGAAAACGGCCCGGGATCGCTCCCGGGCCGTCTCGTCTTTGCAGTCTGTCGAAGACCAGCCTTACGACTCGGCGTCGGCCGTTTCGAGGGCGATCTCGGCCGGCAGCGGCTCCATCGCCTCTTCGCGGGCGGCCGAGAGGGCCTCGTCGCGCTTGGTCGCGATGCGCTGCAGGCCGCGCAGGTAGGAACCGGTGCCCGCCGGGATAAGCCGGCCGACGATGACGTTCTCCTTGAGGCCTTCGAGGGTGTCGACCTTGCCGTGGACCGAGGCGTCGGTGAGGACGCGGGTGGTCTCCTGGAACGACGCCGCCGAGATGAAGCTGCGGGTCTGCAGCGACGCCTTGGTGATGCCGAGCAGGACCGGCTGGGTGAGCGCCGGGCGTCCCTTGCGGGCTTCCGCCTTGGCGTTCTCGTAGTCGACCTCGGTCTTGTCGAGGTGGTCGCCCTTGATCAGGCCCGTATCGCCCGGCTCCAGGATCTCGACCTTCTGCAGCATCTGACGAACGATCGTCTCGATGTGCTTGTCGTTGATCGGCACGCCCTGGAGTCGGTAGACCTCCTGGATCTCGTCGACCAGGAAGTTGGCCAGCGCCTCGACGCCCAGGATGCGCAGGATGTCGTGCGGATCCGGGTTGCCGTCGATGATGTACTCGCCCTTGTGGATCACGTCGCCGTCGTGGACCGCGATGTGCTTGCCCTTCGGGATCAGGAACTCGGCCGCTTCACCGCCGTCTTCCGGAGTGATCTTGATGCGGCGCTTGTTCTTGTAGTCCTTCCCGAACTCGACGCGGCCGTCCATTTCGGCGATGACCGCGCAATCCTTGGGACGACGGGCTTCGAACAGCTCGGCCACCCGCGGCAGACCGCCGGTGATGTCGCGCGTCTTGGCGCCTTCGGTGGGGATCCGGGCGATGACCTCGCCGGCCTTCACCTCGTCCCCGTCCGCGACCGAGAGAATGGCCCCGGCCGACAGCAGGTAACGAGCCTCACCGCCGCTGGCGAGGCGCTTGTAGGCACCGTCCTCGCCGATCACGGCCATGGCCGGACGCAGGTCCGAACCCCGGGCCGAAGCGCGCCAGTCCACGATGACGCGGTTGGCGATGCCGGTGGCCTCGTCGGTTTCCTCGCGGACCGAGAAGCCGTCCACCAGGTCCTCGGCGCGAATCCGGCCGGGGACTTCGGTGATGATCGGGGTGGTGTAGGGGTCCCACTCGGCCAGACGCTGGCCGCGCTTCACCTTGTCGCCATCCTTGACCTTCAGGCGCGCGCCGTACGGCGGCTTGTAGGCCTCGCGATCCTTGCCATCGACCTGGACGGTGATGGCCGTGTTGCGGCTCATGACGATGAAGTCGCCGTCCGCGCCCTTGACCATCGGGCCGACCACGCGGGCGACGCCGTCGTTGCTGCTTTCGAAGAACGACTGCTCGGCCACCTGGGCGGTGCCGCCGATGTGGAAGGTCCGCATCGTCAGCTGGGTGCCCGGCTCACCGATCGACTGGGCGGCGATGACGCCGACCGCTTCACCGATGTTGACCGGGGTGCCCCGCGCCAGATCGCGACCGTAGCAGGCGCCGCAGACGCCGGCCTTGGCTTCGCAGGTCAGGACCGAGCGGACCTTGACCGACTGCACGGCGGCCTTCTCGATGATGTCGATCTGGTCTTCCACGAGGTAGGTGTCGGCCGGCACGATGACTTCGCCGGTGTTCGGGTCCTTGATGTCCTCGGCCGAGAACCGGCCCAGGATGCGCTGACCGAGCGAGACGAGGACGTCGCCGCCCTCGACCACCGGACGCAGGGTGATGCCCCGCGTGGTGCCGCAGTCTTCCTCGGTGATGATCGAGTCCTGCGCCACGTCGACCAGACGGCGGGTCAGGTAACCCGAGTTGGCGGTCTTCAGCGCGGTGTCGGCCAGGCCCTTGCGGGCGCCGTGGGTGGAGTTGAAGTACTCCTGGACGGTCAGGCCTTCCTTGAAGTTCGAGACGATCGGGGTCTCGATGATCTCGCCGGACGGCTTGGCCATCAGGCCGCGCATCCCGCCGAGCTGCTTCATCTGGGCCTGGGAGCCCCGGGCGCCGGAGTGGGCCATCATGTAGATGGCGTTGATCTCGCGCTCGCGGCCGTTCTCGTCCGTGTGCCTGGTCTGCAGCTCGGCCATCATCTCGTCGGCGACGCGATCGGTGGCCTTGGCCCAGGCGTCGACGACCTTGTTGTACTTCTCACCCTTGGTGATCAGGCCGTCGGCGTACTGCTGCTCATATTCCTCGGCGAGCTTGCGGGTCTCGTCGACGATCGCCGTCTTGCGCTGCGGAATGATGATGTCGTCCTTGCCGAAGGAGATGCCGGCCTTGGCCGCTTCCTTGAAGCCCAGCGCCATGATCTGGTCGGCGAAGATGACCGTCGCCTTCTGACCACAGTGCCGGTAGACGATGTCGATCAGATTGCCGATTTCCTTCTTGGTCAGCGCCTTTTCGATCAGGCGGTGGCCGATCTGGGTGTGACGCGGCAGCAGGGCGGCGATCTTCATGCGGCCCGGCGTGGTGTCGATCACCTTGCGCAGGGTCTCGCCTTCCGGAGTCATCTCCGTGAAGCGCGCCTTGATCTTGGAGTGCAGGGTCACGACGCCGGCGTCGAGCGCCATCTCGATCTCGCCCAGGTCCCCGAAGATC
Organism: Caulobacter sp.; assembly: GCA_044347965.1. Classification (GTDB taxonomy): domain Bacteria; phylum Pseudomonadota; class Alphaproteobacteria; order Caulobacterales; family Caulobacteraceae; genus Caulobacter. The sequence goes on along the minus strand of JBIKTU010000079.1, from coordinate 3,058 downwards.
TTGCCTTCGCCCGGCTCCCCGTCACGCGACTGCGACAGGTAGTAGAGACCCAGGACGATGTCCTGCGACGGCACGATGATCGGGCGGCCGTTGGCGGGGCTGAGGATGTTGTTGGTCGACATCATCAGCACGCGCGCTTCCAGCTGGGCCTCGAGGCTCAGCGGGACGTGCACGGCCATCTGGTCGCCGTCGAAGTCGGCGTTGAAGGCGGCGCAGACCAGCGGGTGCAGCTGGATGGCCTTGCCCTCGATCAGCTTGGGCTCGAACGCCTGGATGCCCAGGCGGTGGAGCGTCGGCGCGCGGTTCAGCAGGACCGGGTGTTCGCGGATGACCTCTTCAAGGACGTCCCACACCGCCGGCTGCTCGCGCTCGACCATGCGCTTGGACTGCTTGACGGTGCCCGACAGGCCCTTGGCGTCCAGGCGCGCGTAGATGAACGGCTTGAACAGCTCCAGCGCCATCTTCTTGGGCAGGCCGCACTCGTGCAGCTTCAGCTCGGGACCGACGACGATGACCGAACGGCCCGAGTAGTCGACGCGCTTGCCGAGCAGGTTCTGGCGGAACCGGCCCTGCTTGCCCTTCAGCGTGTCGGCGAGGGACTTCAGCGGGCGCTTGTTGGCGCCGGTGATGACCCGGCCGCGACGGCCGTTGTCGAACAGGGCGTCGACGGCTTCCTGCAGCATCCGCTTTTCGTTGCGGATGATGATGTCCGGCGCGCGCAGCTCGATCAGGCGCTTGAGGCGGTTGTTGCGGTTGATGACCCGGCGGTAGAGGTCGTTCAGATCCGAGGTCGCGAAGCGGCCGCCGTCCAGCGGCACCAGCGGGCGCAGCTCGGGCGGGATGACCGGCACAACGGTCAGGATCATCCACTCCGGCTTGTTGCCGGACTCGATGAAGGCCTCGATGATCTTGAGGCGCTTGCTGTATTTCTTCTGCTTGATCTCGGACGGGCTGCCGGCCAGGTCCTCGCGGAGCTTTTCGGCTTCCTTCTCGAGCTCGATGCCCTTCAGGAGGTTGAAGATGGCCTCGGCGCCGATCTCGGCGGTGAAGCTGTCATCGCCGAACTCGTCCTGGAACCGCATCTGCTCGTCTTCCGACAGCAGCTGGTGCACCTTCAGCGGGGTCAGGCCCGGCTCGGTGACGATGTAGTGCTCGAAGTAGAGGACGCGTTCGATGTCCTTCAGCGGCATGTCGAGCATCATGGCGATGCGCGAGGGCAGCGACTTCAGGAACCAGATGTGGGCGACCGGCGAGGCCAGCTCGATGTGGCCCATCCGCTCGCGCCGCACGCGGGCGAGCGTGACTTCCACGCCGCACTTTTCGCAGATGATGCCCTTGTACTTCATCCGCTTGTACTTGCCGCACAGGCACTCGTAGTCCTTGGTCGGACCGAAGATGCGCGCGCAGAACAGTCCGTCACGCTCGGGCTTGAACGTGCGGTAGTTGATCGTTTCCGGCTTCTTGATCTCACCGAACGACCACGACCGGATCTTTTCCGGCGAAGCCAGGGCGATGCGGATGCGGTCGAAGGTCGGAGCGGCCTGGACCGGATTGAAGATGTTCAGGACTTCCTGGTTCATCTTGGTTCCTTCAGTGCGGGATCACCCGCGAAAATGTCTGGATGGAGAGGCTGGCGGTCGCCCCTCCCCCGCCGGGCGGGAGAGGGGTTCGGGAACCGTCAGGTGTTCTCCAGCTCCACGTTCAGGCCCAGCGAGCGCATTTCCTTGACGAGCACGTTGAAGCTCTCGGGAATTCCGGCTTCGAAGGTGTCGTCGCCGCGCACGATGGACTCGTAGACCTTGGTCCGGCCCGCCACGTCATCCGACTTCACCGTCAGCATCTCCTGCAGGGTGTAGGCGGCGCCGTAGGCTTCGAGAGCCCAGACCTCCATTTCCCCGAAGCGCTGACCGCCGAACTGCGCCTTGCCGCCCAGCGGTTGCTGGGTGACGAGCGAGTACGGGCCGATCGAACGGGCGTGGATCTTGTCGTCGACCAGGTGGTGCAGCTTCAGCATGTAGATGTAGCCGACCGTGACCGGACGCTTGAACTGCTCGCCGGTCTGGCCGTCGAACAGGATCGACTGGCCCGACGGGTCGAGACCGGCCATGCGCAGGTGATCCTCGATGTCCCCGATGTGGGCGCCGTCGAAGACCGGGGTCGCGAAGGGCACGCCCTTGGACAGATTGCGGGCCAGTTCAACCAGCTCGCCCTCGTCGTCCGGAAGCTCCTCGTCGGGACCGTAGATCTCGCGCAGGCGCTTGGTCAGCTCGGCCTTCTGTCCGCCGTTCTGCCAGGCTTCCAGCAGGTTGGCGATCTGCTTGCCAAGGCCCGCGGCCGCCCAGCCGAGGTGGGTTTCGAAGATCTGGCCGACGTTCATGCGCGAAGGCACGCCCAGCGGGTTCAGAACCACGTCCACGGCGGTGCCGTCGGCCAGGTGCGGCATGTCCTCGATCGGCAGGATCTTGGAGATGACACCCTTGTTGCCGTGACGGCCGGCCATCTTGTCGCCCGGCTGAAGCTTGCGCTTCACGGCCACGAAGACCTTGACCATCTTCATCACGCCCGGGGGCAGTTCGTCGCCGCGCTGCAGCTTGTCGACCTTGTCCTCGAAGCGACGGTCCAGACGCTTGCGGGCCTCGTCGAACTGGCGGCGCAGGGCCTCCAGCTCGCCCATGGCCTTCTCGTCGTCGAGCGCGATCTGCCACCACAGGCCCGGCGCGATCTCCTCGAGCTTTTCGGCCGAGACTTCGCCGCGGTTCAGGCCCTTGGGACCGGAAACGGCCGTCTTGCCGACGATCAGCTCGCGCAGACGCGAGGTCATGTTGCGGTTCAGGATGGCGAACTCGTCGTCGCGGTCCTTGCCCAGGCGTTCGATTTCGGCCCGTTCGATGGCGAGGGCGCGTTCGTCCTTGTCCACGCCGTGCCGGTTGAACACCCGCACCTCGACGACCGTGCCGGCGACGCCGGGGGGCAGGCGCAGGGAGGTGTCACGGACGTCGGAAGCCTTCTCGCCGAAGATGGCGCGCAGCAGCTTCTCTTCCGGGGTCATCGGGGACTC
>JBIKTU010000078.1:0-7472 GCA_044347965.1 Caulobacter sp. | reverse complement strand
AAGGGCTCGGGCCTTCTCGGCCTCGATCTCGGCGGCGCGCGCCTCGACCAGGCCGACGATGTGGTCGACCATGCTGTCGTTGTCGAGCTTGTGATCGGGCCGGCCGGCCACATAGACCATGCCCGAACCCTTGCCGCCGCCGGTGAAGCCGAGGTCGGTCATCAGCGCCTCGCCGGGGCCGTTCACGACGCAGCCGATGATCGACAGCGACAGCGGCGTGGCCACGTGGGCCAGACGCTCCTCGAGGGCCTCCACCGTCTTGATGACGTTGAAGCCTTGCCGGGCGCAGGACGGGCAGGCGATGATGTTGACGCCCCGGTGGCGAAGGCCGAGCGATTTGAGCAGGTCGAAGCCGACCTTGATCTCCTCGACCGGGTCGGCGGCCAGGCTGACGCGGATGGTGTCTCCGATGCCGGCCCAAAGCAGGCTGCCCATGCCGATGGCCGACTTGACCGTGCCGGTGCGCAGGGCGCCGGCCTCGGTGATGCCCAGGTGCAGCGGGCAGTCGATGGCGTCGGCCAGCTGCTGGTAGGCGGCCACGGTCATGAAGATGTCCGAGGCCTTCACGCTGATCTTGAAGTCGTGGAAGTCGTGGTCCTGCAGGATGCGGGCGTGGCTCAGCGCGCTCTCGACCATCGCGTCGGGGCAGGGCTCGCCGTACTTTTCGAGCAGCTCCCGCTCAAGCGAGCCGGCGTTGACGCCGATCCGCATCGAGCAGCCGTGGTCACGGGCGGCCTGAATGACCTCGCGCACGCGGTCGGGGCTGCCGATGTTGCCCGGATTGATCCGCAGGCAGGCCGCGCCGGCCTTCGCCGCCTCGATGCCGCGTTTGTAGTGGAAGTGGATGTCAGCGACGATCGGGACCTTCGAGGCCTTGACGATGGTCGAGAGGGCCGCGGTGGATTCCACGTCGGGGCAGGACACGCGGACGATGTCGGCGCCGGCCTCTTCCAGCTGGCGGACCTGATCGATGGTCGCCGCGGCGTCGGCCGTCAGGGTGTTGGTCATCGACTGCACCGTGATCGGCGCGTCGCCGCCGACCGGCACATTGCCGACCATGATCTGGCGGGACTTGCGCCGGTCGATCCGGCGCCAGGGGCGGAGTTGGGTGTGATCGTCGTGGCTCATGACGCGTCCAAGGTAAGCCCGCGCGAGGGGTTTCCCAAGCCCGTCGTAGAAGTTTCGCGATCAGCTCGCCAGGGCGGTGACGGTGGCCTGCGCCGCCGGCATGGAACCCTTCAGCGCGCCGCCCACGAATACGTCCATCGCGGTGGGGTCGGTGACCTCTACGGACACGCCCTTGGTGTTGGGCAGGCGGAAGGCCTCGCCCACGGCCAGCGGACGGGCGAAGTAGATGGCGTTGTCCGGGCCGCGCACGATCAGCATCGTCTGGCGGCGCGCCTGCAGGGTCACGGTCGAGGATTCCGGCGGCGCGCCGTGAACCTTGCCCTTGGCCACGAACGGCTGGCCTGCCGAGGTGGAGGGGGCGGCCGGACCGGCGGCGGCTTCGGCTTCGCGACGGGCCTTGCCGGCTGCAGCGGCGGCGTCGGCGGACCCGCCGGCCTGTGCCGCGGCTTCGAGACCCGGGGTTTCATAGACCGGCGGCGTAGAGGCTTCGGTCGGCGCGGGCAGGGGTGCGCCGATGGCGGTCGGACCGGTCGGATCGGGCTCCATGGAGGTCGCCGGGTTCGAGGACTGCTCGACCACCGCGGCGACCGGCGCCTCTTCGCTGATGGCGCGCTGGGCGATGTTCCACAGGATGATCGCCGTGACGATGAAGGCGCCGACGGCCATCACCACGCCCATGCGCGGATCACGCTCGCGACGGACGCCGACGGGCGCGCGCAGCGGCTCGTCCGGATCGGGCGAGGTGTCCTTGAAGCGGGCGACCGCCTCTTCGGGATCCAGTCCCAGAAGCTTGGCGTAGGCCTTGACGTAGCCCACGGCGAACGGGCGCGACGGCAGTTCCTCCAGCCGCATGTCCTCGACAGCGGCGAGGTAGGTGCGGCGGATGCGGGTCTGGTCGGCGACGTCCTGCAGCGACAGGCCGCGGAATTCGCGCGCCGCCTTCAGGGCCGCGCCGATGTCGGGTCCGTAGTGCAGGGACGGCTCCTCGGTCGGGACGAGTTGATCCACCGGGTCGGCGTCCCCGGTGCGGTACAGATGCGTAACCCCGCCAGAATCGAGCGGCATGGCTACCAACGCCCCCACGTACTCGCGCCACGAGCGAGCGCGGCGCACCCTGTTTCCCGTGAGCCGGGAAACGTTAATGCAGTCTTGTGGGTATCAAAATAGTGCCCGGAATTCAATGTGCTAATCCGCCACACAAGGTTAGTGTCAGATTGCCACATACAATTTCCGGGCCAGGGTCTCGATCTCGTTCCGGACCGAGCCGGAGGCCCCCTTGAGCAGGGAGAGGACACCGCGCTGCGCGGCCTCCCGATCCACCGACAACACCATCTGTTTCACGGGGCCGATGCCCGCGGGCGGCATCGAAAGGCGGTCAAAGCCGAGCGCCACGAGCGCGAAAGCCTCCAGCGGCCGGCCGGCCATCTCGCCACAGACCGAGACCGGCGTTCCCGTTTCGGCACAGGCGATCTGGATCTGCTGCAGTGCGCGCAGGGCCGGCGGCGACAGCGGATCGTACCGTTCGGCGACGCGCGGGTTCCCGCGGTCGGCGGCGAACAGGTATTGCATCAGGTCGTTGGTTCCGACCGACACGAAGTCGGTCATCGGCAACAGGGCGTCCAGGTGCCAGAGCAGGGCCGGCGCCTCGATCATGGCCCCGACGTCCAGCCGCGAGGGCGCCGGGCGACCGCGCCGCTGGGCCCAGGCCAGTTCGGCGTCGACGAAGGCGCGCGCGGCGCGGAACTCATCGACGCTGGCGACCAGCGGGAACATGATGCGCAGCGGCCGGCCGCGCGCGGCCCAGATCAGCGCCCGAAGCTGCAGGCGCAGCAGGGCGGGTCGGTCCAGGCCCATGCGGATCGCCCGCCAGCCGAGGGCGGGGTTATCTTCCCGCTCGAGTTCCATGTAGGGCAGCAGCTTGTCGCCGCCGAGGTCGAGGGTCCGGAACGTCACCGGCTGGCCGTCGGCCACGTCCAGCACCTTCTCGTAGAGGGCCCGCTGGGCGTCGAGGCGCGGCATGTCCTCGGCGACCATGAACTGGAACTCGGTGCGGAACAGCCCGATGCCCTCGGCCCCGGTCTCGCCGAGGATGTCCAGATCGACGGCCAGGCCTGCGTTCATCAGCAGTGTGACCTTGGCGCCGTCCTTGGTGAAGGCAGGGGTGTCCCGCAGGCGGGCGAACTCGGCCCGCCGCTGGGCGCGGACGGCCAGGCGGTTGTCCAGAGCGGCGACGACGTCGGGACGCGGGCGCAGGAAGGCCTCGGCGCTCTCGGCGTCGACGATCACCGGATCGCCCTCGTTGACCTTGTCCCGCAGGCCGGCGAGGCGGCCCACGCAGGGGATGTCCAGCGCCCGGGCGACGATGGCGGCGTGGCTGGCGGGGGAGCCTTCTTCCAGCAACAGGCCCTTGAGCTTGGTGCGGTCGTATTCGAGCAGGTCGGCGGGACCCAGGTTGCGGGCCACGAGGATGGCGTCGTCCGGAAGTTCGCGGGCCTTGTGCCCCTCGCCGGAAAGGTGGCGCAGCAGCCGGTCGTTGAGGTCTTCCAGATCGTGCAGACGCTCGCGCAGATAGGGGTCCCGGGCCTGGCCGAGACGGGCGCGGTGCTCGGAGCGGACGCGCTCCACCGCCGCCTCGGCGGTCAGGCCGTTGCGGACGGCCTCCTCGAGCGACCGGTTCCAGCCCCGGTCGTGGGCGAACATGCGGTAGGTCTCGAGCACTTCGTAGGAGGCGCCGACAAGACCGTGGTGGCCCTCCAGCATCTCGTCGATCTGTTTCTGAAGCGCCTCGACGGCGCCGCGCAGGCGGATTTCCTCGGCGGCGGGGTCGTCGCTGAGCAGCTGTTCGGGCGCGACGGGTTGCTCGTGCAGGATCACCTTGCCGTAGGCGAGGCCGTCGGCGAACCGCGCGCCCTTCAGCCGCTCGGGCTTGTGCGGCGAGATCTCGACGTCCTTGAGCACTTCCTGGCCCAGCAGCTCGCCGGCGCCGACCATCTCGGCCAGCACCATGGCGATGATCTGCAGATCCTCGACCTCTTCCTCGCCGTAGCTCCGCTCGGTCCGGTTCTGGACGACCAGAACGCCGATGGCCCGCCCGCCCCGCAGCAGCGGCACGCCGAGGAAGGAGTGGTAGGGGTCTTCGCCGGTTTCCGGACGATAGGAGAAGGCCGGATGGTGCGGCGCGTCGCTCAGGTTCAGCGGCCGGCCCTGGCGGACGATCTCGCCGACCAGGCCCTCGCCGGACTTCAGGCGCGTGACGTGGACGGCGTCAGGCGACAGGCCTTCGGTCGCGAACAGCTCCAGCTCGCCGCCGGCCCGCCGCAGATAGATCGAGCACACCTCCGCCACCATCGACCCGGCGATGATGCGGACCACCATGTTGAGCTTGACCTGGGCGGGCGCGTCGCCGGCCATGGCTTCGCGGATCTGCCGGAGCAGACTGCGCGGGCCGCGGATGGCGAAGCTCGACGTGACCATGGTGTGGGAAGTCTCCCGTCCTCCACGGCGCCTATAGCAGATTTCCGCCAGGGAACAGTGATCGACCCGACGAATGTGCGGGTGATGCCGGGGACATGCGCTTCAGTGCCTGTCCCCTGCCGCGTTCTGCCTCTTGAAGCTGCGCGGGACACGCACCGTCTGGGGCGCATGTCCCGTCCGACGTCAGACCTTGTCCAGTTCGTAGGCCGCGTGAAGGGCGCGCACGGCCAGCTCGGTGTAGGCGGAGTCGATCAGCACGCTGATCTTGATCTCGCTGGTCGAGATGACCTGGATGTTGACGCCCTTTTCGGCCAGGGCGGTGAACATGGTCTTGGCCACGCCGGCGTGGCTGCGCATGCCGACACCGATGACGGAGACCTTGGCCACATCCTCGTTGAGACTGGCTTCCTCGAAGCCGATCTCGGACTGGGCCGAGCGGAGGATCTCCACGGTGCGGGCCGCGTCACGCTTGCCGACCGTGAATTCCATGTTGGCCGCGCCCTCGCTGCGGGCGTGGCTCTGGACGATCATGTCGACATTGACGTTGGCGTCGGCCAGGCGGCCGAAGATCTTCGAGGAGACGCCGGGGGTGTCGGGCAGGCCGAACAGGCTGACCTTGGCCTCGTCGCGGCTGTAGGCCACCCCGCTCACGATACGCTTTTCCACGATCTCCTCCTCGTCGCAGACGATGGTGCCCTGACCGGGGGCTTCCCCGGGCTCGACGAAACTTGAAAGCACCCGCAGCGGCACGTGCTGGGACATGGCCAGCTCGACCGAACGGGTCTGGAGCACCTTGGCCCCCAGCGACGCCATCTCCAACATCTCCTCGTAGGAGATGCGGGCCAGCTTGCGGGCCTTGCTCTCGATGCGGGGGTCGGTGGTGTAGACCCCGTCGACGTCGGTGTAGATGTCGCAGGCCCCGCCGACGGCGGCGGCGATGGCCACCGCGCTGGTGTCGGAACCGCCGCGGCCGAGGGTGGCGATGCGCCCCTGGCGGTCGACGCCCTGGAAGCCGGCGATGACGGCGATCTCGCCGCTGTCCATGGCGCCGGCCAGATTCTCGGGCGGGATGTCGTCGATGCGGGCCCGGCCGTGGGCGTCGTCGGTGATGATCGGCACCTGCCAGCCCATCCACGAGCGCGCGTTCAGGCCCATGTTGCGCAGGGTCATGGCCAGCAGGCCGGCGGTCACCTGTTCACCGCTGGCGACGACCACGTCGTATTCATCGTCCGACGGCGGCAGGCCCGGGGCCGCGGCGCCGGCGCCGTCGGTCCAGGCGACCAGCTCATTGGTCTTGCCGGACATGGCCGAGACCACGACGGCGACCTGCTTGCCGGTCGCGACCTCGGCGGCCACCAGCCGGCCTACACGCCGGATGCGTTCCAGGTCGGCCACCGAGGTGCCGCCGAATTTCATCACCAGCCGTGACACGTCAGGCCGCTCGCCCCCTTGATTGGCGGTTGTTCTTGCCCTCAACCGCGCCAAACGGGCGGCCGGAGAGGCAAGAGGCGCCCTTCTAGCGGCGCGCGGGCTCGCGGACAATCCCGCGTCGTTACTGCGTGACGGTGTAGCGGAATGTGCCTCCAGCCGGGACGTTGAACCGCTGCCGGGCGTCGCCGACTCCCGTGGTTCCGGCCGCCACGTCCCAGCAGCCCGCCGAGACCTGGAAGCTGTAGGACGATCCCTGGGCGATCGAGGTTCCGCTCGGCAGCCGGTTGAGGCCGTAGGTCGAGGCGTCGCAGCTGGAGATCAGCACCGCGTTGACCGGGCCGCGGGTCTGGTTGACGACCTGGATGTAGCCCGTCGGTTCTCCGGGACGGATCAGCTCGCCCCCGGTGATCAGGCCGGCGCAGCCGGAGAGGGCGGTCGTCGCGGCGACAATGGCCAGCAGATGTTTCATCGAGTGGGTCTCCCTTGAGCCTTGACCCCATCCGACCCCAAGCCAGTTTCCAGCGCGACACCGGAAAAGGGGTGTCTCTTGTTCGATACGACGAGGCATGCTGATTCAGCGCTCATGACCACCGCCACCCTGACCAGCTCCATCGATCCAGACGAGGTCGAGCGCTTTTCGCGCATCGCCGCCGAATGGTGGGATCCGCACGGCAAGTTCGCGCCCCTTCACAAGTTCAACCCGACCCGGCTGACCTTCATCCGCGACCAGGCGGCGGCGCGGTTCGGCCGCGATCCGAAGGCGCGACAGCCGTTCAAGGGGCTCAGGCTGCTCGACATCGGCTGCGGCGGCGGGCTGCTCAGCGAACCCATGACGCGGCTGGGCTTTGCGGTCACCGGGGCCGACGCCTCGGCGCGCAACATCGGCACCGCCTCGACCCACGCCGCCGAGCAGGGGCTGGAGATCGACTACCGCGCCACCACGGCCGAGCAGCTGCTGGCCGACGGGGCAGGGCCGTTCGATGTCGTGCTGAACATGGAAGTCATCGAGCACGTGGCCGATCCGGGCGAGTTCCTGCGCACCACGGCGAAGCTGCTGGCGCCCGGCGGGCTGATGATCGTCGCCACCCTCAACCGCACGCTCAAGGCCCTGGCCCTGGCCAAGATCGGCGCCGAATACGTGCTGCGCTGGGTCCCGGCCGGCACCCACGACTGGCGGAAGTTCCTGACGCCGCAGGAGCTGCGCGGCTTCCTCGAGGGCCACCCCTTCGACATCGATGGGCCCTTCGGCGTGACCTACAACCCGCTGACGGGGAAGTGGGGTCCGTCGAGCGATGCGGATGTGAACTACATGATGACGGTGACGCGGCCTGCGAAGTAATCCTCCCTCCCCCTTGTGGGGAGGGACAGGTCCGCGCAGCGGACCAGGGTGGGGCGAGAGGTAGCCGCGTTCGACGTTTGGTGGGGATCGCTTCTTGCCC
>JBIKTU010000077.1:0-7484 GCA_044347965.1 Caulobacter sp. | reverse complement strand
TCGGCGGGCAGGGCGGCCCTGGCCCCGGCGGCCAGCTCCCAATGCACATAGAAGCAGGGCGAGAAGACCGGAACCGTCGCCTTGGCCCCGAACGCCTTGCCGGCGATCAGCCGCGCGGCCATGCCGCCGCCTTCGTAGAACGGCAGATCGTCAGGGCCTTCGTGGTGCGAGAAGGCTGGCGCCGTCTCCTCATGCTCGACCGGCAGGGCCAGCCAGGTCTGGATGCCGTCCATCGGTCCGCCGTCGCGGCGCAGGTCCTCGAACCGTTCGGAGTGGGTGATTCCGCTGCCGGCGGTCATCCAGTTCACCTCGCCGGGGCGGATCACGATCTCGGAGCCGACGCTGTCGCGGTGGGTCATCGCCCCCTCGAACAGGTAGCTCAGGGTCGACAATCCGATATGCGGATGTGGTCGCACGTCCACCTCGCGGCCGAAGCCGGGCTGGAACTGCGCCGGGCCCATATGGTCAAAGAAGATGAACGGCCCCACCGTCCGGCGCGCGGGCCAGGGCAGCACCCGCCCCACCTCGAACCCGCCCAGATCCTTGCGCCGCTGGTCAATGACGAGGTCGATCATGGGAAGGGCTCCGGGCGGCGGCAATCAGGACTATGGCCTCTTCGGCGGGACCTCATAAGGCCAGCCGTGAACGGTCCTTGTCTACCAGAGCGGCTGCGGCACCGGCGCCGAGTAGACAAGGATCGGGCCGGGGTCAGGTCGGGCGAGGGTCAGATCCCGTGCGCGAGCCTCCCAGCGGGCATGACCGATGAAGGTCGCCGTGGTCCCGTCGACTGCAACATGGGTCAGATCGTCGAGACCCTGTTGGTTGGCGGCTACCAGCTCGGCCTGCTCGAGTTCCGAACAACCGCGGTTGATCCGCAGCAGGACGACCCGCTGCGGCGTGGCGCCGTTCTGCGTCGCCACCACTGCGAAGGCGCCGGACGACGCGGCGCGCGAGGTAAAGCGAAAGGCCGGCGCCGCAACCAGACCGTCCGTGCCGGCCAATCCGGCCATCAGTCCCTGGACGGCTGTCAGATCACCCGTCTCCAGATCCAGCCTGTGCAGGCCGCTTGAATAGTCCGCGACCAGCAACGCCTTGCCGCCCGGACAGACGACCAGTCCCTGCGGCGACCCTATGCTTCCGGGAGCCAACAAACGCTCGAGCGCGTCAGACCCGTTCTTCAGACGCCAGACACCGCCGAACGCATCGCTCGCGTAGACGGCGCCGTCGTCAGATACGACAAGGTCGCCAAACTGGCGCTTCTCACCGGCGCCAGGCATGGCGATCCGGCCCAGAATGCGCCCGTCCGCCAAGGACACCTTGAGCAAACCGGTTCTGGCTGCTCCATCGCCACCCGGTACGCCTGCACCCCAGGCCTCGCCCACCCACAAGAGACCGCGCCGCCTGTCGACGGCCATGCCGAACAGCGCCCCTGTCTCGGCGTCGGCTTTCAGGAAGACTTCAACGCTGCCATCGCGCAGACGCGCCACAGTCCGGCCGGACACCGTGCTCAAGAGGAGACCGCCCTTGCCGTCGTGAACGAGGCCCTCGCCGATCCAGTCCGGGCGAGCCGAAACGCGAAGGACCTCGACTGGCTCGCCGATGGGTCGGGCGTTGTCGAGCATGATGTTGGCGACATCCCGCCAGCCCGGAAGCGCCTTGAGCGGAGCGAGGACCGGGTCGCTATCGATGTCCAGGACACCGCCCATGCCCGCGAAGCGCCCCGTATTCTCGAGAGCTTCCTCAGTCTTTCCGGCAGCCGCCTGGACACGCGCCAGTCGAATGTAGGACCACGGCGCGTCGGGAAAGATGGCAAGCGCCTCGATCAGGCGGGACTCGGCGGCCGGCACGTCGCCGGCGGAAAACGCCTCGGCTGCTTCCTTGCGGAGCAGCATGTAGGTATCGAAACGCCCAGCCTGCTCAACAGCGCCGGCGGCGGCGCCGAGCAAGATCGCGGCTAAAGCAGCACCGAAGATCGTCCTAGCCGTGCGGGCTGACATAGGGGCTGACCATGCCGAGGGGGACGGCGGTGGTGTTCTTGACGCCCCGGATGACGATCCGGCTCTCGATGTTGGAGACCAGGCCCAGCGACAGGATCTTGTCGCGCAGGAAGTCGTCGAAGGCGTGCATGTCGCGGGTCACGATACGCAGCTCGTAGTCGGCGGCGCCGGTCACCGTGGCGCACTGGGTGACCTCGGCCCATTTCACGACGTTGGACTCGAACAGTTCGAGGTTTTCCTTGGTCGGCAGCGACAGCTTGACGGTGCAGTAGACCTCGAAGCGCAGGCCCAGCTGCTCGCGATCCAGGATCGTCACCCGGCGCTGGATGATGCCCGCGTCTTCCAGACGCTTGATCCGGCGCCAGCACGGGCTGGACGACAGGCCGACGCGTTCGGCGATTTCGGCGACCGACAGGCTGGCGTCATGCTGGATGAGGTCGAGAATCTTTGCGTCAACCGCGTCTAGCTGCTCGGACAAACCTTTTTCCCCCAATTGGCCATTACGCGCCCCGATCATGCCGAAGGCCCCTGTGAAAGGGGCACGGCTTTGGCAAGCAATTTCGCTGTGCTTGTATGATCTTGCAAGCTGAAGAACGACCGCCAAGGGAAAGATTTTTCAATGCGGCACCAGGAAGTGACGCTAGACGACAAATATCTTCTCGAAGACGGCCGCGCGTTCATAACCGGCGTGCAGGCTCTGATCCGGGTGATGCTCGACCGTCGTCGCCTCGACGAGCGCGACGGCCTGAACACGGCCGGCTACATCTCGGGCTATCGCGGCTCGCCGCTCGGCGGGCTCGACCAGCAGGCGGCGCGGGCCGGCAAGCTGCTGAAGACGCACGAGGTGCTCTTCCAGGAAGGCCTCAACGAGGACCTCGCCGCCACCGCCGTCTGGGGCAGCCAGCAGGCCAACCTGTTCCCGGGCGCCAGGTACGATGGCGTCAGCGCCATGTGGTACGGCAAGGCGCCGGGCGTCGACCGCACCGGCGACGTGTTCAAGCACGCCAATTTCGCCGGGGTGATGCCCCGGGGCGGGGTTCTGGCGGTGGCCGGCGACGACCACAACTGCAAGTCCTCGACCCTGCCCAGCCAGTCGGAGTTCGCCTTCCAGGACTTCGAGATGCCGGTGTTGTCGCCGGCCGATGTCCAGGAGGTGCTGGACTACGGCATCCTGGGCCTGTCCATGTCGCGCTTCAGCGGCCTGTGGGTCGGGCTGATCGCGCTCGCCGACACCATGGACAGCGGCGTGACCATCGACGTGTCGCTGGACCGCCACAAGGTCGTCATCCCCGACAACTTCCCGATGCCCCCGGGTGGTCTGCACATCCGCACCAAGGACCAGCCGCTGGAGAAGGAGACCCGTCTCCGCAATCACAAGCTCCCGGCCGCCCTCGCCTTCGCCCGCGCCAACGGCATCGATCGCGTGGTGCTGGCCTCGCCGCGTCCGCGCCTCGGCATCGTCTGCCAGGGCCAGGCCTACAAGGACGTGCTGGAAGCCTTCCAGGCCATGGGCATCACCCTGGACGAGGCCGCCGCCCTCGGTGTCTCGATCTACAAGGTCGGCATGCCCTGGCCGCTGGAGCCGCAGGGCCTGCGCGCCTTCGCCGCCGGCCTCGAGACCCTGATGGTGATCGAGCACAAGCGCGCCCTGATCGAACCCCAGGCCCGCGCCGCCCTCTACGACCTTCCGGCCCACGCCCGTCCCACGGTCATCGGCAAGAAGGATGAGCATGGCCTGCCGCTGATGGAGGACACCGGTTCGCTGTCGGTCGCCGCCATCGCCCTCGACCTCTACGACCGGCTGCCGGCCGGACCGCACAAGGAACGGGCCCAGGCCTACATCGACCGCGTGTCCGCCTCGGGCGTCGCCGCCGTCAGCCTGGCCGCCGACCAGCAGCGCAAGCCCTTCTTCTGCTCGGGCTGCCCGCACAACACATCGACACGGGTGCCGGACGGCTCCCGCGCCCTGGCCGGCATCGGCTGCCACTACATGGCCAGCTTCAACGACCCGTCGACCGACCTGAACACCCACATGGGCGGCGAAGGGCTGACCTGGGTCGGGGCGTCGCCGTTCACCACTGAAAAGCACGTCTTCCAGAACCTGGGCGACGGCACCTACAACCACTCCGGCTCGCTGGCGATCCGGGGCGCGATCGCGGCGAAGGCCAACATCACCTACAAGCTGCTGTTCAACGACGCGGTGGCCATGACCGGCGGCCAGGCGGCCGAGAGCGGCTTCACCCCGGCCCAGATCACTCGGCAGCTGGCCGCCGAGGGCGTGAAGAAGACCGTCATCGTCGTCGACGACGTCGCCCGCTACGAAGGGGTCAAGGACCTGGCGCCCGGCGTGGAGATCCACCCCCGTGGGGACCTGATGAAGGTCCAGCGCGACCTGCGCGAGACCGAGGGCGTCACCGTCCTGCTCTACGACCAGACCTGCGCCACCGAGAAGCGCCGCCGCCGCAAGCGCGGGCTGATGGCCAGGGCCCCGCAGCGCGTCTTCATCAACCCGCTGGTCTGCGAAGGCTGCGGCGACTGCAGCAAGAAGAGCAACTGCGTCTCGGTCGAGCCGCTGAACACCGAGTTCGGCCGCAAGCGGAAGATCAACCAGTCGACCTGTAACCAGGACTACAGCTGCGTCGACGGCTTCTGCCCGTCCTTCATCACCCTGGAGGGGGCGGAAAACGCCACGACCACAAAGATGGCGGCCCTGACCGCCGACGCCACGCCACTGCCCGAGTTCGAGCCGCTGGAGGGCGTGCGCCGCATCGTCTTCACCGGCATCGGCGGCACCGGCGTGACCACGGTCGCCTCGATCCTGGCCATGGCCGCCCACATCGACGGCCGCGCCGCCAGCGTGGTCGACATGACCGGCCTGGCCCAGAAGGGCGGCTCGGTGTTCAGCCACGTCAAGATCGGCGAGCACGAGGACACCGTGGTCGGCGGCCGGGTTCCGGCGGCGACGACCGACGTGCTGATAGCCTGCGACCTGCTGGTGGCGGCGAGCCCCGACGGGCTGGCGCTGTTCTCGAAGAAGGTGACGCGGGCGTTCGGCAACGCCGACTTCTCGCCCACCGCCGACTTCGTCACCAACCGGGACGTCCGCTTCGATGCCGCGCGGATGGCCCGCCGGATCACGGCGGCGACAAAGAGCTACGAGGCCTGCCCCTCGCAGGCGCTGGCCGAGCACAAGCTGGGCGACGGCATCTACGCCAACATGATCATGCTGGGCTTCACCTGGCAGAAGGGCGTTATCCCGGTCTCCAGCCGCGCCCTCTACCGCGCCATCAAGCTGAACGGCGTCGACTACGAGTCCAACCTTCAGGCCTTCGAGGTCGGCCGGAAGGCGGCGATGGACCCCGAGTTCAAGGGCCTGCCCGAGGACTCGGTGCCGACGCCGGAGACCATGCCGCTCGCCGACCTGATCGCCAAGCGCACGGCCGAGCTGACCGCCTACCAGGACGCCGGCTACGCGGCCCGCTACCGCAAGCGGCTGGACCAGGTCCAGGCCGCCGAGGCCGCCCTCAAGGCCGGCGACGCCCTGACGCGCGCCGTGGCCATCAACCTCTACAAGCTGATGGCCTACAAGGACGAGTACGAGGTCGCCCGTCTCTACACCGACGGCCGGTTCGCGGCCGAGCTGGCCGGGACCTTCAAGGGCGGCAAGGCCAAGGTCTGGATGTCCCCGCCGCTGATCGCGCCGAAGGGCCCGGACGGCAAGCCGAAGAAGATCGCGCTGGGCGGCTGGATGATCGATCTGGTCTTCCCGGTGCTGACCCGGATGAAGGGCCTGCGCGGCGGTCCGCTGGACATCTTCGGCATGACCGAGGAGCGCAGGATGGAGCGTGGCCTGATCGTCTCGTACGAGGCGCAGCTTGACCGCATCCTGGCCGGCCTGACGCCCGAGCAGCTGCCGCTGGCCGCCCGCATCGCGGCGATCCCGCAGCAGATCCGCGGCTTTGGCCACATCAAGGAGGCCTCGGTGAAGACCGCAAAGGCCGACGAGGCGGCGCTCTGGGCGGAGTGGGGCGCTTAGGACTCCCCAACACACCGCTCATCCCGGCGAATGCCGGGACCCAGATGGAATGGCGCAGACGGTGGGTTCCTAAGACTCCGAGCTGGTCCAATCAGTTCCGGAGTTATGGGATCTGGGTCCCGGCATTCGCCGGGATGAGCGGTTCAAGAGGAAAGGGAGAGGATCAGCGCTTCGCGGCCCGCGCCGCCCTGAGCCCCTCGGCCAGCGCGCTGTCGCCCGCCCGCTCCGCCGCCGCGATCAGGGTCAGGTCGATGACATCCCGCTGGGCGTGGCTTCCGCCAAAGCGGTTGTCGACGCCGCGTGTCCGCTCCAGCGCCGCGATGGCGCCGCGCCAGTCGCCGTCGGCATAGGCCGCGATGCCGTCGACCAGGGGCCTCCCGACCAGCCGAACCATGTCGGCGTTGTCGCCCGGCGTGGCCATGGCGCGGTCCTGGGCCTCGCGCAGGCCGGTCAGCGCGTCCCGGCGGCCGGCGGCGGCGAAGGCCATGGCCGCGTGGGCGTCGTTGAAGGCGTAGGTGCTCTCCCCGACCGCCGCCGCCCAGCTGTCGGCGAGCGGCGTCCAGCGGTCGCCGACGTCGACGCCGTCGAGGTGCAGCCGCCAGAGCAGGGCGCTGGCGTCGACCATGTCGTAGGCCAGCGCCGACCGGTCGCCCCAGATGGGACCGTCGAGCAGCTCCAGCGCCCCGGCCGCGTCGCCCAGACCCCAGTGGAACAGCGCCAGATGCCACCAGTTATGGACGGCGAAGTAGCTGTCGACCGTCCAGCGGTCGACGTCCTGGCGCATCCAGGCGATCCCTTCCTCGCGGCGGTCCTGCATCTCCAGCACATGGGCCACCGCATGCTGGGCCCAGCTGTTGCGCGGCTCCAGGTCGATGGCTGCCCGGCCGGCGGCCTCGGCGGCTGCGTAGTCGCCGGTCTCCTCCAGCCCGAAGGCGTGCAGGCCGAGCACGGCGTGATAGCCCGGCATGTCCGCCGTCCAGTGCAGCCGCGCCCGGCCGATCCGGTCGCGCAGCATCACCGCGTCGCCGGTCAGGAAATCGAGCAGTTGACCGATCTGCAACGCCAGCGCGTCGCGCGGATACTGTTCGGAAACCTTCGCCAGCAGGGCGGCCGCCTCAGCGAACCGTCCCTCGACCATCGCGCCCAGCGCCGCCACATGACCGGCCTCGCGGTCGTTGGCGGGCAGGGCGGCGGCTGCGGCGTGGTAGGCCCGTGCCGCCGGCAGGGTCGCCGCGTCCGTTCCGGCGGCGTGGAGGTAGCCCAGGAAGACCTGCGCCATGACGAAGGCCGGGCTGTCGGCGGTCGCCGCGCGCAGCCGGCGCACCGGATCGCCGATGAAGCGCTGATGGTCGGCCAGCACCGCCTCATAGAGATCCAGCGCCGTCTCGCTGGCGCCGGTCGGGCGGACGGGGAGGGCGATGTCGAAGGCCATGGGCGGGTCGCTCGTCGTC
>JBIKTU010000076.1:0-7564 GCA_044347965.1 Caulobacter sp. | reverse complement strand
GGACAACAGTCGCAAAAGCCTGTCATCCCGGACGCCGAAGGCGATCCGGGACCCAGACAAAGGCGCACCCTGACCTCCTGGGTCCCGGCGCTCCGCTACGCTTCGGCCGGGATGACAGTTGATCCGAGCCGTCGGGCCGCTTCCTCGGCCGAGCCTTCGCGCTCGCCGCGGCTGGCGGCGTAGATGGCCTGCACCCGCGCGAGCACCTCGGGGCTGGCCAGTTCGGGCCGCCCGGAATCGAACGGCGGCGCCGGGGCGTACTCCAGCGCCAGCTGCAGACCCTGGGCATAGTCATCGCCCGCGATCTCGGCCACCAGGGTGAAGGCGAAGTCGATGCCCGCCGTGACCCCGCCGCCGCTCATGTAGCGGCCGTCGCGCACCACCCGCGCCGGGTCCGGGATGGCCCCGAACAGCGCCAGCTGGTCTCGCCAGGCCCAGTGGCAGGCCGCGCGCTTGCCGGTCAGCAGCCCCGCCGCCGCCAGGATCAGCGAGCCGGTGCAGACGCTGGTCACCCAGGTCGCGCCGTCCGCCAGCCGGCGGATCTGGGCCATGAAGGCTTCGTCCAGCATCGCTTCGGCCGTGCCGAACCCGCCCGGCACGCAGAGGATGTCGCAGCCTGCGATATCGGCGTACGGGGTGAGACCGGCGAACGTCAGACCGTCGGCCTCCATCTGGCCGCCCGCCAGACTGGCGACGGTGACCTTCGCGCCCGGCAGACGCTGCAGCACCTGGTGCGGACCGGTGAAGTCGAGGTGGGTGACGCCCGGATAGAGGGCGAAGACGATGTGAATCTGCGGCGCGGGCATAGGGAGGCCTCCTGTTGACGCCCGCATCCTCGCAGGCCTAGGGTCTGGCGCAAATGACAAGGTTCCCTCGTTTTCCGCCATGCGCACTCTCGGCCTCCTGATCTTCCCGGATTTCCAGCTGCTGGACGTCGCCGGCCCCGTCGCCGCCTTCGAGATCGCCAGCCGGTATGTCCCCGGAGCCTACGACATCCGGATCCTGGCCAGGGATGGCGGTCTGGTCGCCAGCTCCAGCGGCGCGCGGATGCAGGCCGAGGCCTTCGCCGAGGCGCCGCCGCTTGACACCCTCATGATCTCCGGCGGCGAGGGTACGCGCACACCGGCCATCTGCGAGGCGACGCTGGGCTTCGTGCGCGGCTGCGCGGTCTCTGCCCGGCGGATCAGCAGCGTCTGCTCCGGCGCCTATGTGCTGGCCCAGGCCGGACTTCTGGACGGTCGCCGGGCCACCACCCACTGGAACCGCACCGCCGACTTCGCGCGGCGCTATCCGAAGGTGCGGCTGGAGCCGGACCGCATCTATGTCCGCGACGGCGAGGTCTGGACCAGCGCCGGGATCACCGCCGGCATCGACCTGGCCCTGGCGATGATCGCCGCCGACCTCGGCGAGGACATCGCCCGCAAGACCGCCCAGCAGCTGGTCGTCTACCACCGCCGCCCCGGCGGCCAGTCACAGTTCTCGGCCCTGCTCGAGCTGGAGACCGGCGGTCGCTTCGATTCGCTGCTGGCCTGGGCGCGGGAGAACCTGCGCGAGCCCCTGACCGTCGAGCAGCTGGCCGGGCGGGCGGCCATGAGTGAACGAAGTTTCGCCCGCGCCTTTGCCGCCGCCTGCGGGACCACCCCGGCCAAGGCCGTCGAGCGCCTTCGCGTCGAAGCCGCCCGCGCCCTGCTGGACGGCCAGCCGCTCCAGGTCGAGGACGTGGCGCTGGAGACCGGCTTCGGCGACGCCGAGCGCATGCGCCGGGCCTTCATCCGCGCCTTCGGTCAACCACCCCAGGCGCTGCGCCGCGGAGCAAAGGCGGCGTGAATCTGTCCTCCCCGCCCGCGGGGAGGGGACCATGCGGAGCATGGTGGAGGGGTAGCGCGGGGGCTGGACGATTGATCGCCGTGCACAGCGCCCGATCCTGAACCGTCCGCGCAGACCCCTCCGACCTCGCTCCGCGAGGCCACCTCCCCCTCGCTTTGCTCCGGGGAGGATCATCCTGTGACTTGGCTGACGTAGCGCGAGGGGCGTAAGGGGTTTTCAGGGAGAGATCCATGAAGCTCGATTCAAGCATTTCGGCCGTCGTCACCGGCGGCGCTTCAGGCCTCGGCGCGGCCACGGCGCGCCGGCTGGCCGCCGACGGCGTCAAGGTCGCCATCTTCGATCTCAACGAGGAGCTGGGCGAGGCCCTGGCGAAGGAACTGGGCGGCGTGTTCTGCAAGGTCAACGTCGCCTCCAGCGAGGAAGTCGACGCCGGCTTCGCCAAGGCCCGCTCGGCCATCGGTCAGGAGCGCATCCTCGTGAACTGCGCCGGCGTCGGCGGCGGGGCCAAGACCGTGTCGCGCGACAAGCAGACCGGTGAGATCAAGGAATACCCGCTCGAGAACTTCGAGCGCATCGTCCAGATCAACCTGATCGGCACCTTCCGCTGCATCACCAAGAGCGCGGCCGGCATGCTGACGCTGGACCTGACCGAGGAGGGCGAGCGCGGCGCGATCGTCAACACCGCCTCGGTCGCGGCCGAGGACGGCCAGATCGGCCAGGTGGCCTACACCGCCTCCAAGGCGGGCATCGTCGGCATGACCCTGGTCGTCGCCCGCGACCTGGCCAGCGAGTCGATCCGCGTGAACACCATCCTGCCGGGCATTTTCGACACCCCGCTGCTGGGCCGCGCGCCCGAGCATGTGAAGGCGGGCCTCGCCGCCCAGGTGCCCAACCCGCGCCGGCTCGGCCTGCCCGAGGAGTACGCCCACCTGGCGCACACCATGATCACCAACGGTTACTTCAACGGCGAGGACGTCCGTCTCGACGGCGCCATTCGCATGACCCCCCGCTGACCGCCACAAGCGACCGGCCAAAGCAGAAGACGCAAGGAAACTCCGACATGAGCGAAGCCTGGATCATCGACGCCGTCCGCACCCCGCGCGGCGTGGGCAAGTACGGCAAGGGCGCCCTGTACGACATTCACCCGCAGCAGCTGGGCGCCACGGTGCTCAAGGCGCTGGCCGAGCGCAACAAGATCAACACCGCCGAAGTCGACGACGTGATCTGGGGCACCAGCTCGCAGCGCGGCCCGGCCGCCGGGGATCTGGGCCGCATGTCGGCGCTGGACGCCGGCTATGACATCAAGTCCAGCGGCGTGACCCTGGACCGCTTCTGCGGCTCGGGCATCACCACCGTGAACTTCGCCGCCTCGACCATCATGGCCGGCATGTCCGACATGGTCGTGGCCGGCGGCTGCGAAATGATGTCGATGCCGAACCGCCGCTCGCCGGAAGACGGCCCGGTGACCATGGACCAGGGCAACCTGCGTCTGCGCGCCAGGCACCCGCAGTCGCACCAGGGCATCTGCGCCGACGCCATCGCCACCCTGGAAGGCATCAGCCGCGAGGCGCTCGACGCCCTGGCCCTGGTCAGCCAGCAGCGCGCCGCCGTCGCCATCGCCGAGAACCGCTTCGCCAAGAGCCTGGTCCCCGTCTACAAGGAAGACGGGACCCTGGCCCTCGACCACGAGGAGTTCCCCCGCCCGCAGACGACCGCCGAAGGCCTCGCCTCGCTGAAGCCGTCGTTCGAGGCCATGGCCGACATCCCGCTCGACAAGGACGGCACCACCTTCCGCAAGCTGATCCTGGCCGTCTATCCGGACCTGGAGATGAAGTTCTTCCACCACGCCGGCAACAGCTCGGGCGTCGTGGACGGCGCCGCGGCCCTGCTGCTGGCCTCGCCGACCTACGCCAAGGCCAACGGCCTGACGCCGCGCGCCCGCGTGGTGGCCATGGCCAACATGGGTGACAGCCCCACCCTGATGCTGAACGCCCCGGTCCCGGCGGCCCGCAAGGTTCTGGCCAAGGCCGGCCTGACGGTCGACGACATCGACCTGTGGGAAATCAACGAAGCCTTCGCCGTGGTGGCCGAGAAGTTCATCCGCGACCTGGGCCTCGACCGCAGCAAGGTCAACGTCAACGGCGGCGCCATGGCGCTGGGCCACCCGATCGGCGCCACCGGCTCGATCCTGATCGGCACCATGGTCGACGAGCTGGAGCGCACCGGCAAGAAGCGCGGCCTGATCACCATGTGCGCCGCCGGCGGCATGGCCCCGGCCATCATCATCGAGCGCATGTAGTCAGCGCTCGACTGACCTGAGTTGAGAGAGGCCGTCGGCGCGAGAGCGTCGGCGGCCTTTTTCGTGCGCGAGCTGAGCAGCGAGATGGCCTGGTGGACGCCGGTCGGCTATTTCGCCGTCGAGGCCGCTCGCGGCAGTGGCCATAGTGCCGATCCGCGCGCCTTTCAGCGCCCTTCACAGACTCTGACACGAGGGTTCAACCCCATGCTCGACTTCACTGGCCAGGCCATCATCGTCACCGGCGCGGGTGGCAACCTGGGGGCGGCTGTGGCCGAGACCCTGGCGGGGCTGGGCGCCGACCTGGCGCTGGCCGACCTGCGCGAGGAGCCGCTGCGAGCGCTGGCCGGGCGAATCGGCGGCGACCCGCTGATCATCGCCGGGGCCGATGTGCGCACCCAGGAGGGCGCGGCCCGGATCGTCGAGGCCTGCCGGGCGCGCTTCGGCCGCGTCGACGGCCTGGCCAACACCGTCGGCACCTTCCGGATGACCAATGTCGCCGACGGCGCGGCCGACGACTGGACCTTCCTGATGGACCTCAACGCCCTGTCGGCCCTGCGGCTGTCGCAGGCGGTGCTGCCGGCCATGACCGCGCAGGGCTATGGCCGCATCGTGCACGTGGCGGCCGGGGCGGGGGCGAAGAGTTTCGCCGGGTCCAGCGTCTACTCGGCGTCCAAGGCCGCGGTGATGCGGATCACCGAGGCGATCTCCGAGGAGTCCAAGGCCGCCGGCGTCACCGCCAACTGCGTCCTGCCCGGCACGATCGACACGCCGCAGAACCGGGCCGACATGCCGGACGCCGATCCCTCGACCTGGCTCCAGCCGGCCCAGATCGCCGCGGTGATGGCGTTCCTGCTGTCGCGCGCGGCGTCCGGGGTCTCCGGGGCCGCCGTCCCTGTGACCGGCCGGCAGTAGACGCCGCGGGTTCAGGTGATCGGGTCGCCCCTGCCCAGCGCCGCCACCTGGCCGCGCAGCAGCTCCAGCATCTGGGTGTTGCCGGCGATCAGGTCCATCAGCTGCTGGTCGCGGACGGCGTCGAGCTTGTCGTGCAGGCGCATGATCTCCAGCTCGGCGCGCAGGTTGACCAGGTAGTCGTGCTCGGCCGCCTCGCGGTCCTTCGCCGCCTGGCGGTTCTGGCTCATCATGATCACCGGCGCCTGGATGGCGGCGAGGGTCGAGAGCATCAGGTTGAGGAAGATGAACGGGTAGGGATCGAAGGCCCGGCTCATCAGGGCCAGGTTCAGCCCCATCCAGCCGACCAGCACCACCCCGAAGGCGATGATGAAGCCCCAGGAGCCGCCGACCGCAGCGACCCGGTCGGCGAGGCGGTCGCCAAAGCTGGCCCCCTCGCCCTGCACATGCCGCCCCAAGGCGGTCGGGGCCTTGTCGACCATCATGTCGATGACGCTGCGCTTGACCGGCGGCAGGGCCTCGTAGGGCATGTCGAGAAGCTGGCGGGCGAGGGCGTCGCGGCGGCTGTCTGTCATAGGCGGTCTGATCCTGGCGTAATCGGTCGGAGATGACGCTGCGTCGCGCTTGACCGGCAAGCGCGATCCGCCGTCTCATTGGCGCAACAATAGGGACAGGGACGGGCGAATGAACGGGGCAAGCGGCCGCAAGGCGATCTTTATCACCGGCGCGGCCAGCGGAATCGGCCTGGCGGCGGCGCGGCGATTCGCGAAGGAGGGCTGGTTCGTCGGCCTGTCGGACATCGACGCGGCAGGGCTGAAGGCCGCCCAGGCCGAGCTGGGCGCCGCCAACGCCAGCACCCATGCCCTGGATGTCCGCGACCGTCAGGCCTGGGACAACGCGCTGGGCGAATTCGGCAAGGCGTCGGGCGGGCGGATGGACGTGCTGCTCAACAACGCCGGCATCGCCCACTACGGCTTCTTCGAGGACCAGACCGACGACGAGTCGGACCGGCAGATCGACATCAACGTCAAGGGCGTGGTCAACGGCGCGCGGGCCGGCCTGCCGCTGCTGCAGGCGACAAAGGGATCGACCCTGATCAACGTCGCCTCCTGCGCCGGCCTGTTCGGGGCGCCGAAGATGGCCGTCTATTGCGCCAGCAAGTTCGCGGTGCGCGGCCTGTCCGAGGCGCTGGACGCGGAATGGTCGCGCCACGGCGTCGCCGTGCGCTGCATCATGCCCTGGTTCGTCGACACCCCGATCCTGCAGGCCGGGTCACAGGGCTCGAACGAGAAGATCTCGGACAGCATCCGGGCCGGCGGCTCGGAGGTCTACACCGTCGAGGAGGCCGCCGAGGTGATCTGGCAGGCGGCGCAGCCGACGACGAAGGAGTTGCACCACATCGTCGGCAAGGCCGGCAAGCGGCTGCGCTTCGTCGCCCGCTTCATGCCCGGAACGGTCAGGAAGCAGCTGCGCTCTGCTGTTGGGGCTTCGTAGAGGCCTCGGCCTCGACCTTCGGGGCCTTGGCCGGCTTGGCGGCCGCCGGCCGGGGCGCGGAGGCGGGCTCGAGCGGCTTGTGGGCCGGACCGCCCATGCCGCCGGTCGCGCCGTCGACCATCTCCACGGCCGAAGACGTCACGGCCGTGGCGGCGATGAACACCACCTCGTCCGACTGCTTGACGCCGGCGTAGGGGATCGGCTCGCCGGGCAGGCCGCTGGCGAACAGCGGGCGATCGCCGATCTGCGGGCCGGAGCGCTCGGGCGCGCGGTCGAAGGAGTCCGGCGCGCCGGGGCGGCCGCCGAAGCGGTAGAAGAGGTGCAGGCCGACCTGTCCGACCTTGACCAGGCGCGGACCCCAGCTGGGCGAGACATAGATGGTGTGGAAGTGGGTGGCGTTGCCGACCTCGGCCATCACGGCGCCCGACAGCGCCC
The DNA here is from genome assembly GCA_044347965.1 of Caulobacter sp. GTDB lineage: Bacteria > Pseudomonadota > Alphaproteobacteria > Caulobacterales > Caulobacteraceae > Caulobacter. Next base: position 600 of record JBIKTU010000076.1, on the reverse strand, counting down.
TGGTGGCCACGCGCTCGGCGCGGGCCCAGGCGCCGGGCTCGCGACGCTTCCCCATCGAGCCGTCGCAGGCGAAGCTGAACTGGCAGGTCCCGCCGCCGTAGGCGCGCTGGTAGACGACGCCGCAGATGGACTTGGGGAAGGCCGGGTGACGGGCGCGGTTGAGCACCACCTGGGCCACGGCCGCCTGGCCGGCCGGGGTCTCGCCGCGGGCCTCGTAGTAGACGGCCTGGGTCAGGCATTCGAGATCGCGAGAGGCGTCCAGAGCGCCGTCGAAGCGGAACGGGCGGGCGGCGGGCGAGCCGGAGCCGGTGATGAAGCTGGCCCGGAGCATCAGGGACTCGGCCTGGCCGGCACGGGCGCGGCCGGCGTCGCGGCGCTCGAGCCGGGCGGCGAACAGGGCCGCCTGGCGGTCCCGCTGCGCGCCGCCGGCGCTGGTGAAGGGATCATGGCGACGGGCGATGGCCAGCGCCGAATCGTCCATCCGGTCCACGACCCGCTGGAGATCCTGTTCCGCGTAGCCGCCCGAGGCGACGTCCGCGAGCTCGGAGACACGGGCGTGCGTTGAAGCCGCCTGAGCGTAGCCGCCCGCCAGATAGGCGC
>JBIKTU010000075.1:0-7575 GCA_044347965.1 Caulobacter sp. | reverse complement strand
CTCGGCAAGACGCCATCCGAGGTCTGGGCCGGTTCCTATCTGGTGGCGGTGTTCGAGGACGAGGCGGCCATCCGGGCGCTGAAGCCTGATCTGGCGGCGCTGGAGAAGATCGCCGGCGAGGCGACCGGCGGTCGCGGCAATCTGTCGGCCGCCGCGCTGGCCGATCAGGGGGCGGCCTATGACGTTGTCAGCCGCTTTTTCGGGCCGGGTTCAGGCATCCCAGAGGATCCGGCGACCGGGTCGGCCCACTGCATCCTGTCGCCCCTGTGGTCGGCGAAGCTCAAGCGCAATGTGCTGACTTTCCACCAGGCCTATCCGGGCCGGGGCGGCGACCTGGAGTGCGAGCTGCGCGGCGACCGGGTGCTGCTGCGCGGACAGGCCGTGACCGTGGTCGAGAGCGTTCTGCGCCTTTAGCGGCCACAATAGCCGGCCCATCGACATCATGCGCGGCCTTCGGCTCCCGGGCGAAAGGGAGGGCGGGGCCGCGGCCGCCTCAGGCGGCCCTTGATCGGGCCTGGGCGGCGTTGGCCACGGCGGTCTCGATGGCGTCGTAGAGCCGCTTGAGCTCGATCGGCTTGGACACATGGCCGTCCATGCCCGCGGCCAGATAGGCCTCGACCTGGTGAACCAGAGCGTTGGCCGTCAGGGCCAGGATCGGGATACGGGGCAGGTGCTCGGTCAGCTCGGTGGCGCGGATCGCCCTGGCCGCCTCGACGCCGTCCATGACCGGCATCTGGATATCCATGAGGATCAGGTCGAACTCGCCGCCCCGCCAGGCCGCGACCGCCTCGCGGCCGTCCTGGACAATCTGCAGATGGACATCCAGCGGCTCCAGGACGGCCTGCAGGACCTTCTGGTTGGTGGCGTTGTCCTCCGCCGCCAGGATCCGCAGGCGACGCCCGTCCTGGGGTTCGGCCTCCGCCTCGGCCGCCTCGGCCACTGCCGGCGCAACGCCCCGCGCCAGCGGCAGGTCGACGACGAAGGTAGAGCCCTCGCCCTCGATGCTTCGGGCGGTGACCTGTCCACCCATGAGCTGGGCCAGCTCGCGACAGATGGCGAGGCCCAGACCCGTGCCGCCGAACCGGCGGGTGGTGGAGTTGTCGGCCTGGATGAACTTCTCGAACAGCGTCGGCAGCTTGTCCCGGGCGATGCCGATGCCGGTGTCGGACACCGTCATTCGCAGGCCGCCCGTCGGCCCCGGCGAGAAGCGGACCGCCACCGCGCCCTCGACGGTGAACTTGATGGCGTTGGACACCAGGTTGCTGAGCACCTGGCGGATCCGGTCGGGATCACCCTTCCACCAGCCCGCCGCGCCGGGCTCAACAGCGATGCCGAAGCGCAGTCCCTTGCCCGTGGCCATCACCTGGAAGGCGCTGGCCGCGCCCTCTGCCATCTCGTCGAGCGAAAAGTCGCAGCTCGCCAGCTCGAGGCGGCCGGCCTCGATCTTGGACAGGTCCAGCACGTCGTTGATGACGCTGAGCAGCAGCTCGCCGGACTCGCGGATCACGCCCAGGCGCTCGCGCTGCCGGACGTCCAGATCATCGCGGGCCATGACGTCGGCCATGGCCAGCACGCCGTTCAGGGGGGTGCGGATCTCATGGCTCATGTTGGCCAGAAACTGGCTCTTGAGCACGTTGGCGGCGTTGGCCTGGTCGCGGGCCACGACCAGCTCGCCCAGGGTCGCGCGCAGGTCGCGGTCGTTGGCGTCGAGCTTGCTGATCAGCTGATTGAAGCTGCGGGCCAGGCTGCGGAACAGGTCGTCGTCGGCATCCTCGGCCACCAGGGCGAAACGGCCGCTCTTGGCCACCTCGGTCATGGCCTCGGACAGGCGGTTGACCGGCTGGGTGATGCGGCGCGCCAGGGTCGTGGCCAGGAACATGGCGATGCCGGCGGCGCCGAAGAACAGGGCGAGGGTCAGGGCGACGTAGCGGGGCGCCAGGTCAGCGAGGGTGGGCGCCTCGACCATGGTCACCAGGGCGCCGATCGTCCGCCCGTCGAGGGTGACGGGCGTTCGGACGACATGTTCGTCATCGCCGACCGGTCCGGGATCGCGACGGACGGCGATGATCCGCCCCCGGGCGTCGAGCAGGCTGGCCTCGCGCACGCCCGGCGCGCTGATGATGGAGTCCATCGCCCGACCGGCGGCCTGGTTGTCGCCGGCGGCCAGCGCGGGCGCGGCGATATGGGCCACGACGGCGCTCATCGCCGCGTTGGTTGCGCGGGACTCCTGGCGCGAGACGGCCCACTGCTGGAGCATGAAGGTCGCGCAGGCGGCCAGCAGCACGGCCACCGTGGTGATCAGGGCCACGCCGGCGATCCGCGCCTGGAAAGGCGCGTGGCTTGATGCCTGTCGGATGTTTGCGCTGCGGTCCATCTGTCCGAAAAACAGCCCCTGACGATCCGTTATCGCGCAATTCCCCTAACGCTTCGCTTCCGCGATTTTTTAACCCTCTGTTTACCTAGTCACGGCTTAAGGTTTCGTTTACCTTAAGCTCGCCCAACGGCTGATGGAGAGTGCAAGGTGGAAAAGGTTTTTGTGGTCCAGAAGGTCGCGCGGAAGCTGTTCGCGACTGAAGCCGCCCTCGACGCGGCAATGACCGAAGCGGCCGAGCTGATGGCTGAAATGCTCAAGGCCCGTAAGGATCTGCATCTTTCGGCCGTGGTCGGCGACAACGCCTCCGCGAAGCTGGTCGAAGCCCTCGCGGCCCTCGGCGAAGCCCGCACGGCCATCGTCGGCGCCCACAACGAGCTGAACGAAGTGAAGCTCCGCATCGGCGTCCGCACCAAGATGACCGGCTGGGAAGACAAGCCCCCGCAGTTCGCCCAGGAAAGCGATGACCTGCGTCAGGTCAGCTGATCCGACGGCGTTGCAATAGTTTAATGCTCATGCGCCTCTAGTTCCGTTAGAGGCGCATGAGATGTACCAGTCACCACTTCCTATGCTCGGATGGGCCGTCACCCTGGCGGTCCTTGGATTTGCATGGTGGAGGGGGGGAGCGGCCGAGCGCTACGGCGCCACCCTGAAGGTCGCGACGTCGCTTGTCGCCCTCTTGGTCCACCATCTGTTCAACCAGGACACCATTTCAGTCGCCCTGCTGGTCGCCGACGGGCTTCTGGCGGTCGGCTTCCTGATCCTCGCCATTCGGTATTCCAGCCTCTGGATCGGCGCGGCCATGCTGCTGCAGTCGGGCCAGTTCAGTCTTCACGCCTACTATCTCGTGAGCGAGCTGCAGCGTGACCGCTTCTACGCCGTGTCCAACAATCTGGTGACCTTGGCGATCCTGCTCTGCATCCTGGCGGGCACGGTCCTCGCCTGGCGGGCGCGCAGCCGCGCTCAGGCCTGAACCGCCTTGCGCGGCGGGGCGTTGGTCAGCGCCACGCCGCCCAGGATCAGGGCCAGGGCGGCGAAGGCGCTCCAGCCCGGACGTTCGCCCATCAGACCGACGCCGATGATCGTCGCCCAGACGGGCAGCAGATAGACGGTCATGCTGGTGAACACCGCGCCGCGCCGCTGGATCAGCCACACCCAGCCCACCGTCCCCAGCCCGCTGGAGGCGACGCCCAGCGCGATGGTGACCAGCAGCGGGACCAGGGGCGGCGCCGGCGGCGGGCCTTCCAGGACCAGCGCGCCCAGCGTGGCGAACACCGCTCCGGTCAGGCACATCATCAGCGCCCCCACCGTTGAGGTGAACGGCGGGGCCTTTCGCATCAGGATGTTGGACGCCGCGTACAGGGCCGCGGCCCCGATCGCCAGGGCCAGGAATCCAGCCTCCAGGGTCGCGCCGCCGATCAGCCTGGGGCCGACCAGGGTCAGCATGCCGGCGAAGCCCAGGCCAACGCCGACCGCCTTCTGCATCGTCATCCGCTCGTCCGCCAGGAAGACATGGGCCAGGGCGACGGTGAACACCGGCGAGGCGCCGTTGCAGATGGCGTTGACCGCGCTCGGCAGGCTCTGGGCCGCCGTCGAGAACATGAAGAAGGGCGCGGCGAAGCCGAGCAGCCCCAGAAGGGCGTAGGCCGGCCAGGGCGAGTCCCGGCCGAGCGAGAGGCGGGGCATCTGCTCGCCCCGCGCCGCGCCCAGCAGCCACAGCGTCAGCGCCGCGACCCAAAGGCGGATGGCCGAGACCCAGAAGGGGTGAATGCCCTCGACCGCGATCTTCAGCCCGGCGAAGGCCGAGCCCCAGGTGATCACCAGGATGCCGAGCACCAGCCAGTCGAGTCGTTTGTTTGTCCCGCCCATGGGCCTTCCTACGGGATCGAAGCGGTATCCGCCAAATCACGGCCTGTAAGGGAAGATTTTTGCGCCGGGGCCGATGGCCGGGCGCCGCGTGAGAAAAACATCACTTGTGCGGCGCAGCGAAATCGGGTTCTTCGGCGGCGGGCCACGCCCCCCCAACGGGGCGCAGTCCATCTGCAAGGATGGGAGACATCGCAGTGACCACGACTCCGCAGAAGCCGGCTTTGCGCCCGGCGCGCCCCGAATTCTCTTCCGGCCCGTGCGCCAAGAGACCCGGCTGGACCCCCCAGAGCCTGAACGACGCCGTCCTCGGACGCTCGCACCGCGGCAAGCCCGGCAAGGCGAAGCTGAAGCTGGCGATCGACCGCACCCGCGAGGTGCTGGGCGTTCCGGCCGACTTCCTCGTCGGCATCGTCCCCGGCTCCGACACCGGCGCCGTCGAGATGGCCATGTGGTCGATGCTCGGCCCGCGTCCGGTCCAGCTGCTGGCCTTCGAATCCTTCGGCAAGGACTGGGTCACCGACGTCACCAAACAACTCAAGCTGCCGAACGTGGAGGTGCTCGACGCGCCCTACGGCCAGCTGCCGGACACCTCCAAGGTCCGCCCCGACGCCGATCTGGTCTTCACCTGGAACGGCACAACCAGCGGCGTGCGCGTGCCCAACGCCGACTTCATCAGCGCCGACCGCGAAGGCATCGTCATCTGCGACGCCACCAGCGCCGCCTTCGCCCAGGATCTGGACTGGGCCAAGCTCGATGCGGTGACCTTCTCCTGGCAGAAGGCGCTCGGTGGTGAGGCCGCCCACGGCGTGCTGATCCTGTCGCCGCGCGCGGTGGCCCGCCTCGAGAGCTACACCCCGGCCTGGCCGATGCCCAAGCTGTTCCGCATGGTCGACAACGGCAAGTTCAACGCCGCGATCTTCGAGGGCGCGACGATCAACACCCCCTCGCTGCTCTGCGTCGAGGACGCCCTGGACGCCCTGGCCTGGGCCGACACCGTCGGCGGCGCGGCCGGCATGAAGGCCCGCTCGGAGGCCAATCTCGCGGCGCTCGAGGCCTGGGTGGCGGTCACGCCCTGGGTCGAGTTCCTGGCCGGGGACAAGGCCATCCGATCCAACACCTCGGTCTGCCTGAAGGTCGTCGATCCGGCGATCACCGCCCTGTCCGAGGACGCCCAGGCCGACTTCGCCAAGAAGCTGGCCTCCGTGCTGGAGAAGGAAAAGGCCGCCTACGACATCGGCGGCTACGCCAAGGCCCCTCCGGGTCTGCGCATCTGGTGCGGCGCGACGGTCGACACGGCCGACGTGGAAGCCCTGACGCCCTGGCTCGACTGGGCCTTCGCGTCGGTCTCCGCCGAGCTGGCCACGGCCTAGCCCTTCTCAAGAACCCCCTCAGTCACCGCTGCGCGGCGACAGCTCCCCCAGAGGGGAGCATCCGCGCCGGTGATCCTCCCCTCTGGGGGAGGTGGCTCGAAGAGCCGGAGGGGGTCCCCTTCCCCATTCGAAAGAGAAACCCATCACATGGCTCCCCGCGTTCTCATCGCTGACAAACTCAGCCCCGCCGCCGTCGACATCTTCAAGAATCGCGGCGTCGATTTCGACATCAAGACCGGCCTGACCAAGGACGAGCTGATCGCCGTGATCGGCGACTATGACGGCATCGCCATCCGCTCGGGCGCCAAGCTCGACAAGGACGTCATCGCCGCCGCCAACAAGCTGCAGGTCATCGCCCGGGCCGGCATCGGGGTCGACAACGTCGACATCCCGGCCGCCACGGCCAAGGGCATCGTGGTGATGAACACCCCGTTCGGCAACTCGATCACCACCGCCGAGCACGCCATCGCCATGATGTTCGCCCTGGCCCGCCAGCTGCCCGCCGCCGACGCCTCCACCCAGGCCGGCAAGTGGGAGAAGAACCGCTTCATGGGCGTGGAGCTCTACGCCAAGACGCTGGGCCTGATCGGGGCCGGCAACATCGGCGGCATCGTCGCTGACCGGGCGCTGGGCCTGAAGATGAAGGTCGTGGCCTACGATCCCTTCCTCAGCCCCGAGCGCGCCATCGAGATGGGCGTGGAAAAGGTCGAGCTGGAGGACCTGCTGGCCCGCGCCGACGTCATCACCCTGCACACGCCGCTGACCGACAAGACCCGCAACATCCTGTCGGCCGAGAACCTGGCGAAGACGAAGAAGGGCGTGCTGATCGTCAACTGCGCCCGTGGCGGACTGGTCGACGAGGTCGCCCTGCGCGAACTGCTCGACAGCGGCCATGTCGGCGGCGCCGGCTTCGACGTCTTTGTCGAGGAGCCGGCCAAGACCAACCCGCTGTTCGGCAGCGACAAGGTCGTGGCCACGCCGCACCTGGGCGCCAGCACCAACGAGGCGCAGGAGAACGTCGCCCTGCAGGTCGCCGAGCAGATGAGCGACTACCTGCTCACCGGCGCGGTGACCAACGCCCTCAACAGCCCCTCGATCACGGCCGAGGAAGCCCCGCGCCTGAAGCCCTTCGTGGCCCTGGCCGAAAAGATCGGCGCCTTCGCCGGCCAGATGGTCGACTTCGGCATCAGCGCCATCGACATCGCCTACGAGGGCGAGGTCTCGGCCCTGAACGTCAAGCCGATGACCAGCGCGGCCCTGGCCGGCGTGCTCAAGCCGATGCTGGCGGAGATCAACATGGTCTCGGCCCCGGCGGTCGCGAAAGAGCGCGGCATCACCGTCTCCGAGAGCCGCCAGGAGGTCAGCCCGACCTATGACAGCCTGATGCGCATCACCATCACCACCGAGATCGGCAAGCGCGCCTTCGCCGGCACGGTGATCGGCGGCGCCCCGCGCATCGTCGAGGTCAAGGGCATGGAGCTGGACGCCGCCTTCGGGCCGGCCATGCTCTACGTCAACAACCTGGACAAGCCGGGCTTCATCGGCGCCCTGGGCATGCTGCTGGGCGAAGCGGGCGTGAACATCGCCACCTTCAACCTCGGCCGCGTCAGCGCCGACGCCGACGCCATCGCCCTGGTCGGCGTGGACCAGGCCCCGGACGACGCCCTGCTGGCCCGGATCCAGGCTCTGCCGCACGTGAAGGAAGCCCGGGCGCTGCGGTTCTAGGTGAGAGGGGACATGCACTTCAGTGCGTGTCCCCGTTCCGCTGCTTCACCGGGTCGGCGATCGACCCGTTGCGGACGCATGCCAGCCATCGCATCGTCGTGAAATGGCCGACCAACCGCGTGACGCTCTCCCCACCTTTTTTCTGTTGAGCGTTGCTTTCAACCTCGACAGCCTGGTGCTGGTCCTTGGCGACGGCGCTGATCGGCCGCTTCTGGAGGTCTCGTTCTCGCCGCCGCGAGC
>JBIKTU010000073.1:0-7592 GCA_044347965.1 Caulobacter sp. | reverse complement strand
TATCCGCGCTCAGCGTCATCGCCGTCGCGGGGTTCGCGCTGGCGATCTACGCCGCATGGCTGTTCCACGACATGCCTGACGCCGGCGACCTGGCCGACTATCACCCGCCCACCGCGACCCGGGTCTATGCCTGGGACGGAACCCTGATCGGCGAATTCTCGCGCGAGCGCCGGATCTTCGTGCCCTACGACCAGATCCCGCCGCAGCTGGTGCAGGCCTTCCTCGCCGCCGAGGACCGGAATTTCTTCCAGCACGGCGGCGTCGACATGCAGGGCCTGAGCCGGGCCATGGCCAACAACGTGCTCAACGCCGTTCAGGGCAAGCGGCTCGAGGGTGGCTCCACCATCACCCAGCAGGTCGCCAAGAACGTGCTTCTGACCAGCGACGCCACGGTCGGCCGCAAGCTGAAGGAAGCCATCCTGGCCCGGCGTCTGGAACAGACGCTGACCAAGGACCGCATCCTGGAGCTCTATCTGAACGAAATCTGGCTGGGCTACCGGTCTTATGGCGTGGGCGCCGCCGCCTACAACTACTTCGGCAAGGCCCCCAGCGACCTGACCCTGGCCGAGAGCGCCTATCTGGCCGCCGTCACCAAGGGGCCGGACAACTACCATCCGATCCGCCGCAAGGCGAACGCCATCGGCCGGCGCAACTGGGTGCTCGGGCAGATGGCCGAGTCGGGCTGGGTCAGCCGCGCCGCCGCGGAGGCGGCCATGGCCGAGGACCTCAAGGTCCAGGCCGCGCCGTCGCGCGCCAAGTACAAGGACGCCGACTATTTCGTCGAGGAGGTGCGCCGCCGGGGGCTGGCGACGCTCGACGACCGCCTCATGGAGGGCGGCTACTACATGCGCACCACGCTGGACCCGCGGCTGCAGACCGCCGCGCGCGTGGCGCTGATGGACGGCCTTGAGAAGTACGACCGCCGCCATGGCTGGCGCGGGGCCTGGGGCACGACGAATCTGGCCGAAGGCTGGGAGAAGGCCGCCGCCCGCAAGGCCGCGCCGGCGGAACGCCGGGCCTGGCGCCAGGCCGCCGTCGTGAGCGTCGAAGGCGGCGTGCGGGTTCAGCCCGCCAAGGACTACGCCCCCGGGACCCTGGTGGCGGAAGACGTGGCCTGGGCGAAGGCCGGCAAGGGCCTGAAGGTCGGTGATCTCATCTTCGTCGAGCCGTCCGCCAGCGGCGCGGGCTACCGCCTGCGCCAGGTTCCGGCGGTCAACGGCGCCCTGGTGGCCATGGAGCCCCGCTCGGGCCGGGTGCTGGCCATGGTCGGCGGCTATTCCTTCTCGTTGTCCAACTTCAACCGCGCGACCCAGGCGATGCGTCAGCCCGGATCGGCCATCAAGCCGTTCGTCTACGCCGCCGCCCTTGAGCCGGACGGCGGCTTCACCCCGGCAAGCTACGTCACCGACGCCCAGATCACCTTCAAGGGCGGCGTCAACGGCGAGGACTGGACCCCGGAGAACTACAACAAGAAGTACTATGGCTCGATGCCGCTGCGCCGCGGTCTGGAACTGTCGCGCAACGCCATGACCGTGCGCCTGGCCCAGAGCGTGGGCATGAAGAAGATCGTCGCCCTGATCGAGAAGTTCGGCATCGTCCGCTCGATGGAGCCGGTGCTGGCCATGGCGCTGGGGGCAGGGGAGACGACGCCCTTCAGGCTGACGGCCGCCTACACCGCCTTCGTCAACAACGGCCGCATGGCCCAGCCGCACCTCATCGAGCTGGTCCAGGACCGCGAGGGCAAGGTCATCTATCGCGCCGATCAGCGCGAATGCCGCGGCTGTGTCGCCGGCTTCAACGGTGAGGAAAGCCCGCGCATACCGCCCGCCGGCGAGCAGATCATCGATCCGATCACCGCCTTCCAGATATCCTCGATGCTCGAGGGCGTCGTCCTGCGCGGCACCGCCACCCAGGCCAGCGTCCTCGGCCGCCCCGTGGCGGGCAAGACCGGCACCACCAACGAGTACCGCAGCGCCTGGTTCGTCGGCTTCACGCACGACATCGTGGTCGGGGTGTTCGTCGGTTTCGACGACAACCGCTCGCTGGGCGAAGGGGAGGCGGGCGGCGTCTCGGCCCTGCCGATCTTCGTCAACTTCATGCAGGAGCCGTCGCTGCAGGCCCTGCCGCCGACGCCCTTCAAGGCGCCCAAGACCGCTACCTTCATGGTGGTCGGCGGTCAGCGCGAGGCGTTCCGGCCCGGAAGCGAGCCGAAGACGGCCGTCGTCGCGCCCAAGGCCGAGGGGCCGGTCTCCTACCAGGAGGCCTGGCCCGGCGGGAAGCTGAGCACCGAACAGGCGCCGCCGCCCCCCGCGCCTGTCCGACCCAAGATCCCCGATGACCTGAGCGGATTGTATTGAGGCGCGGAGCAGCCCCAGGCCTTTGGCGCGCCAAAGGCGTTGGAATCAAAAGTGTAGGCCAGGTCGGGCGGCGAAACCGGCTTCCACTTTCGCCTGACGTGGCCTATTCCCGCCGCTCCGAACCAGACAGGGTGATTTCATGAGACCGGATGTCGAGGCCGCCAAGGCTGACATCGAGCAGTCCGCGGGACTGCTCAGGAGGCGTCTTTGACTGGGATGTCGCGCTAAGACGTCTCCACGAGCTGGACGCCCGATCCGAAGACCCCACGCTCTGGGACAAGCCGGCCGAGGCCCAGGCGCTGATGCGAGAGCGGCAGCAGCTGGCTGATCGCATCAACGCGGTGAAGGCGATCGAGACCGACCTCGCCGACGCGGTCGACTACGCCGAGCTGGCCGACATGGAGGGCGATGAGGCCTCCCTGGAGGACGCCCGCGCCCAGCTGAAGGAAATCAAGGCTCGCGCCGCCAAGGCCGAGCTGGAAGCCCTCCTGTCCGGCGAAGCCGACGGCAACGACGCCTATGTCGAGATCAACTCCGGGGCCGGCGGCACCGAGTCCTGCGACTGGGCCAACATGCTGCTGCGCATGTACAGCCGCTGGGCGACCGCCCACGGCTACAGCGTCGAGCTGGTCGAGGAGACCGGCGGGGACCAGGTCGGCATCAAGTCGGCCACGCTGCAGGTCAAGGGCCCCAACGCCTATGGCTGGCTCAAGACCGAGGCCGGCGTGCACCGCCTGGTCCGCATCAGCCCCTATGACGCGGCGGCCAAGCGCCATACGTCCTTCGCCTCGGCCTGGGTTTATCCGGTTGTCGACGACACCATCGAGATCGAGATCAATCCGGCCGATGTGCGCACCGACACCTACCGGGCCAGCGGCGCCGGCGGCCAGCACATCAACAAGACCGACTCCGCCGTTCGCCTGACCCACATCCCCACCGGGATCGCCGTGGCCTGCCAGGCCGGCCGCAGCCAGCACCAGAACCGCGAGGAAGCCTGGAAGATGCTGCGCGCGCGCCTCTATGAGGTCGAGCTGCAGAAGCAGGAAGCCGCCGCCCAGGCGCTGGAGGACCAGAAGACCGATATCGGCTGGGGTCACCAGATCCGCAGCTACGTCCTGCAGCCCTACCAGATGGTCAAGGACCTGCGCACCGGGGTGGAAACCTCGGATACGGCGGGGGTTCTGGACGGCGACCTCGACGCCTTCATGGGCGCCGCCCTGGCGCAGCGGGTCGGCGCGACACGGGACGCGGCGGGGGGGTAGAGACATCCCTCCAGCGTCTCGGGATCACGCGCCCGTGTGGGGGCCCCGACGCCGCGTGACTCCCGCCGCGCTTGAATGCGCCTGCGAAGCGGCCACATATCCGTAACAAGTCCGGTCCTTCGGGGGCCGGGAGCGCGACGCCGATCCCGGGTCGCGCCAAGGAGATTGGTATGACGGACATCCGTACGCTTCCGGTGTTGCCGCTTCGGGACATCGTCGTGTTTCCCCATATGGTCGTTCCCCTGTTCGTGGGACGCGACAAGTCGGTGCGCGCCCTCGAGGAGGTCATGCGCGCCGACAAGCAGATCCTGCTGGCCACCCAGAAGAACTCCGCCGACGACGACCCCGCCACCGACGACATCTACGACGTCGGGGTGATCGCCACCGTGCTGCAGCTGCTCAAGCTGCCGGACGGCACCGTCAAGGTGCTCGTCGAGGGCAAGGACCGCGCCGCCGTGGTCAAGTTCACCGGTCGCGAGGACTACTACGAGGCCGAGACCGCCATCATCGACGAGGACGGCGGCGAGGCGCACGAGGCCGAAGCCCTGTCGCGCGCCGTGGCCGAGCAGTTCGAAAACTACGTCAAGCTCAACAAGAAGATCCCGCCCGAAGCCCTGGCCTCGATCCCGCAGATCGCCGAGCCGGGCAAGCTGGCCGACTCCATCGCCGCGCACCTGTCGGTGAAGATCGCCGACAAGCAGCAGCTGCTGGAAATCTTCGACATCGTGAAGCGCCTGGAGAAGGTCTTCGCGCTGATGGAAGGCGAGATCAGCGTCCTGCAGGTCGAGAAGAAGATCCGCTCGCGCGTGAAGCGCCAGATGGAGAAGACCCAGCGCGAGTACTATCTGAACGAGCAGATGAAGGCGATCCAGCGCGAGCTGGGCGACCAGGACGACGGTCGCGACGAACTCATCGAGCTCGAGAAGCGCATCAAGAAGACCCGGCTCTCGAAGGAAGCCCGGACCAAGGCCGAGGCGGAGCTCAAGAAGCTGCGCAACATGAGCCCGATGTCGGCCGAGAGCACCGTGGTGCGCAACTACCTCGACTGGCTGCTGTCCATTCCCTGGGGCAAGGCCAAGCCCAAGAAGATCGACCTGGTGAAGGCCGAGGCGATCCTCGAGGAGGACCACTACGGGCTGGAAAAGGTCAAGGAGCGCATCCTCGAGTACCTCGCCGTCCAGGCCCGTACCGGCACGCTGAAGGGCCCGATCCTCTGCCTCGTCGGCCCTCCGGGCGTGGGCAAGACCTCGCTGGGCAAGTCGATCGCCAAGGCGACCGGCCGCGAGTTCGTGCGCCTGTCCCTGGGCGGGGTGCGTGACGAGGCCGAGATCCGCGGTCACCGCCGCACCTACATCGGCTCGATGCCCGGCAAGGTCATCCAGTCGATGAAGAAGGCCAAGGCCGTCGATCCCTTCTTCCTGCTCGACGAGATCGACAAGATGGGCAGCGACTGGCGCGGTGATCCGTCCTCGGCGCTGCTGGAGGTGCTGGATCCGGCCCAGAACTCGACCTTCGCCGACCACTATCTGGAGGTCGACTACGACCTCAGCCAGACCATGTTCGTCACCACGGCCAACAGCCTGAACATGCCCCAGCCGCTGCTGGATCGCATGGAGATCATTCGCATCCCCGGCTACACCGAGGACGAGAAGGTCGAGATCGCCAAGCGCCACATCCTGGCGCGACTGGCCAAGGACCACGGCCTTAAGGAGGCCGAGTTCATCGTCCCCGAAAAGGCGATCCGCGACCTGATCCGGTACTACACCCGGGAGGCCGGCGTGCGGTCGCTGGAGCGGGAGCTGGGCAACCTGGCGAGGAAGGTCGTTCGCGACCTGTCGCGGGAGGACGTCACAAGCATCACCGTCGATGACGAGCGCCTGGCCAGGTACGCCGGCGTCAAGAAGTACCGCTATGGCGAGACCGACGCCGAGGATCAGGTCGGCATCGTGACCGGCCTGGCCTGGACCGAGTTCGGCGGCGACATCCTGACCATCGAGGCGATCAGGATGTCGGGCAAGGGCCGGATGTCGATCACCGGCAACCTCAAGGACGTGATGAAGGAGTCGATCTCGGCGGCGAACAGCTATGTCCGCTCACGGGCCCCGGCGTTCGGCATCAAGCCCTCGGTGTTCGAGAAGACCGACATCCACGTCCACGTCCCGGACGGCGCCACCCCCAAGGATGGCCCCTCGGCCGGCGCGGCCATGGCCACGGCCATGGTCTCGGTGCTGACCGGCAATCCGATCCGCAAGGACATCGCCATGACCGGCGAAATCACCCTGCGCGGCCGGGTCACCGCCATCGGCGGCCTGAAGGAGAAGCTGCTGGCCGCCCTTCGCTCGGGCATCAAGACCGTTCTGATCCCGGAAGAGAACGAGAAGGATCTCGCCGAAGTGCCGGAAACGGTGAAGTCGGGGCTGGAGATCATCCCGGTCTCGACCATCGACCAGGTGCTCGCCCTGGCCCTTACCGGGCCTCTGACGCCGATCGAATGGACCGACTCGGATGATGTCGTTGCTGCACCTGCGAAGGCCGATGATGGCGACTCCGACGCGGTGATCACCCACTAGGGACCGCCCGAGGGTATATTATCAGCGATAACTTGGGCCGTCCGGCTGATTCCCGGGCGGCCTTTCGTTTGACGGGGGGGCGCCATCCGCCATAATCCCTTGCACGCGAACGGCTCGCCCGGAACGGGAGCGCCGCGCCGCACAACACTGGCTGGGAGAATTCTATGACCAAGGCCGAACTGGTCGCCGCCATCGCCGATGGCGCTGGTCTCAACAAGACGCAAGCCGCCGCGGCTCTGCAAAGCTTCGTCGATGCGGTCACCGCGTCGCTGAAGAAGGGCGATGACGTTCGCCTCGTGGGCTTTGGCACGTTCAAGGCCGTCAATCGCGCCGCGGGCACCGCTCGCAACCCGCGCACTGGCGAGACCGTGAGCCGCCCGGCGTCCAAGACCGCCCGCTTCCAGGTGGGTGAAGGCCTGAAGACGACGCTGAACGGCTAAGCCGCTCGCGACATCTTTGAGACTTGAGGAGGCGGTCGTCCTGACGGGACGGCCGCCTCTTCGCTTTTCCGGGAGCCGCTTCACCGCTATGAGGCGTCCTTAAGGGCGGCTAGCTCAGCTGGTCAGAGCATCTCGTTTACACCGAGAGGGTCGGCGGTTCGAACCCGTCGCCGCCCACCAGCCTTCGCGCACTGCCGTGCGCTTCGGCTTGGCAAGCCCACTGGCGCGCGAAGGCTGCCACGCCGTAGCCGAAGGCGCAGGCGGGCTGAATCATTGCTGAACGGGGCGCGGGAGAGGCGCCCACTTCGTCCGTGCGCACTGGCGTGCGCTTTGCCTGGCAAGCCCTCCGGCGCGCGAGCGCAGCCCCGCTGTAGCCGGCGGCACAGGAGGGGGCATAGCCTTCGCGGGGCTGGACTCAGAACACCTGTAGTGGAATGCCTCGGGTATGCATGCTATAATCGCGATACCATGCGATACGTATACATCCTCGAAAGCCTCACTTTTCCGGGTCACTTCTATGTCGGGCTCACGTCAGACCTCAAAGCCCGCCTGAAGCGACACAATGAACGCCAGGTGACCCACACCGCGAAGTACGCCCCATGGCGGGTGAACACGTATCTGGGCTTCGATGACGACGTTCGGGCAGTTGCCTTCGAGCGTTATCTCAAAAGCGGCTCGGGCAGAGCGTTCGCTCGTAAGCGCCTCTAGAGTGATCGCAGCGCGCGCACTGCCGTGCGCTTCGGCCTGGCAGGCCCACGGGCGCGCGAAGGCGTACCCTTCGCAGCCCTGGCGAAGGAGGGCGGCTCTCACCCCCGCCCCGACCGATCCAATCGTCGCCGCCGCGCGTAGCCCTCCCATGATTTTACCCATTCTTGGCGTCACCGCCGCCTTCTGTCTTGTCATGGCCGCCGCCTGGGCCTTCCAGCGGGCGCGACGCAACGGCGGCTGGACGGATGTCTGGTG
>JBIKTU010000072.1:0-7615 GCA_044347965.1 Caulobacter sp. | reverse complement strand
GCCCAGGGCACCGGCTACCCGCCTGACCTCGATCCCGGCCATCATCTTCCTCCCGTGAGCATCTTTTCCGCCATGTTGGGCCGGGCGGGCCTCGGCCGCAACGTCAGCCACGCTTCACCGTCCTGAAGCCCACGTGCGATGTGCCCGTGTCCGGCGGGCCGGGCTGCCGGGCCGAAGGCCGATAGCGGAGGCAGAAGTTGTCGGCGCAGAGGAAGGATCCACCCTTGACCATGCGGCTGCGCGCCGGGTCGCCCTCTGGTCGGCCGTCCGGGAGCCAGTCGCTGGTCCATTCCCAGACGTTGCCGGTCATATCCGAAAGGCCATAAGCGCTGGGCGGATAACAGCCAACCGGCGCCGTGCGGGCCTTGTAGCCATCGTCGGCGGTGTCGACCGCCGGGAAGACGCCCTGCCAGGTATTGGCGCGCGGCGCCTTGGGATCGGGCCGATCATCGCCCCATTCGTAGCGCTTGCCGTCAAGGCCGGCGCGGGCCGCGAATTCCCACTCCGCCTCGGTCGGCAGATCCCGGCCACGCCAGCGCGCATAGGCCATCGCGTCCTCGAACGCGACCTGCACCACGGGATGGCGCTCGCGGCCGGCGAGGTCGCTGTCTGGGCCTTCGGGATGTTTCCAGCTGGCCCCGTCGACCACGCGCCACCAGAGGGAGGGATCGCCGGACCCGAGCCCCGCCGCGCCGACAAAGACCAGCGAGGAGGGCTTCAGCTGGCTGGCCGGAACGCCGGGATACAACGCAGGATCAGGCTGTCGTTCAGCCAGGGTGACGTAGCCGGTGGCCTTCACGAACGCGGCGAACTGGGCGTTGGTGACTTCGGTCCGGTCGATGGAGAACGGGCCCACGGTCACGGTGCGGGGTGGGCCTTCGTCATCATGTTCCGGCTGGGCGCCGAGGAGGAAGGTCCCGCCCCTGAGCGCGACCTCGCCGCTCGGCGCAGGGCCCGGGCAGGTCCGGGTCGGCTCGGCAAGTTGCGGCGCTTTCGCTCCGCAGGCGCACAGGCCGAGGGCCAGTAGCAGCACCAGGCGCTTCACGCGGTGTCGCCGACGAGCGCGCTGGCGATACGACGCATGACCGCGCGCGCCTGGGCGACGTCGGCGCCCTGGTCGGTGCGCAGTCGACGCCAGGTCTCGAAACTCAGCGCCAGATCAAGCGCCTGGACCAGCTCGGCGTCACCCTGGATCGCGGCGGGCAGAGCGGCCAGCAGGGTGTCGCGCTGGCCCTTGACCAGCCGGAGCCGACCGTCGCGAAGGGCCGCCGAGCGGGAGCGCGCGCTGTCGGCGGCGATCTGCAGCGGCAGGATCATCTCGAAGGCCACCGCACGCCGGTCGATCAGGATGTTGATGGCTTCACGCCATTCCGAGGCCACGATCGGCGCTTCCAGCAGGCCGCCGAGCCGTTCGGTCATCACCGCCTGCATGCCGCGGTAGAGGCCGTCCATGTCCTCGAACAGGCGGAAGACGGTGCGCAGGCCGACCCCGGCCCGCGCGGCCACGGCCTCGGCCGGCGGCATGGTCAGGCCTTCCGACACCAGCGCGATCATCGCCTCGACGATCCGCAGGCGGCTGACCTCCGACCGAAGGCGGCGGCCATCGACGACCGGTTCGGCGACCAGCGGGGTTTTCGTCGGGACGGTCATGGGATCAGGCCTATCATGACCGGGGCATCCTGCAAGCGGTCAGGCCTTGCGACCCGGACGCGCGAACTCCCAGAGCACCGCCAGGGTCAGAACGACGGCGGCGGCGACAATGCCCTTCGCCCCGGGGTACCCTTCGCCGACGGACTTCGAGATGAAGGCGATGTAGAGCGCCAGCAGCGCGCGCAGCAACTCGATCGCCAGCAGCGGCGCGGCGAGGGCGCGGAAGCGGGCGACGACCAGCAGCTCGACCAGCCCGGACGCGATCTGCCCCGCGCCGATCATCGCCAGAAGGAAGACGATCGTGCGTCCGCCCTGGGTCAGATCGAAGTGCGCGATGACGCCCGCGCCGCTGTCCGGCAGAAAGACGTGAACCGCGCCGCGCGCCAGGTTGATCAGGCCCAGGACTGTCAGCAGCCCCAGGGTGACACGCGACGGGGCCCGGGGCGCCTCCATCATGCCCCCGGCTCGGAACACTGGATCAGCAACTGGCCAGCGAGGCCCGCCTTCCGGTGGCGACCGATCTCCTGGACCTCCGGCGAGGTGGCGATCTCAACGAAGGCCGCGCGGCTGGGGTATTCCATGATCGCCACGGCGTCCCACAGCTCGCCGACCTCGCCGATGACCAGCGCATCGACCTTGCTGGAAAAGCGCAGCTTGCCACCCTTCGCCAGAACCAGCGGCGCCATGACGCGACCGTATCGGTCGTAGGCCTCACGTCCGGTCATCTCCGGCTCGCCCGGCTCGTCGTACTGGGCCCTGTCGCGAAACTTGAGCAGGTTGACCATCACGATCGGCCTGTCGCCGCCCATGGCGAGCAAGGCCTGCATCTGTTCGCCCTTCGGCAGGACAGCGTTTTCCACGTTCATCAGCAGGTCTCCGAAATGAAGCTGTCGATCAGGGCCGCGATCTCGGCCGGCCTGTCTTCCTGCAGGAAGTGGCCGCCGCCCTGGGTAATGGTGTGCTTCTGGCCCTTCGCGCCCGGAACCCGCTGCTGGAACGGGACGTCGCCGCCCTTCGAGACCGGGTCGCCGTCACTGAACGCCGTCAGGAAGGGCTTGTCGAAGGCCTCCAGCACCTGCCAGGCGGCCTTGTTCTCGGCCACCGACGGATGCTCGGGCGTCACCGGCACGAAGGTCGGGAAGATCCGCGCGCCGGACTTGTAGCTCTCGTCCGGATAGGGCGCGTCGTAGGCGGCAATCTCCTCCGGGGTCAATTCGCGCAGGGAGCCCATGTTGACGATCATGCCCGCCGGGAAGACCGGGATGGTCTGGCTCATTGTCAGCCAGGTCTGGAAGGCGTCGCTCATGCCGGTCCCGGTCGGCAGGCCGGTGTTGGCCACGATCACCCGGGCGAACCGCTCGGGAAAGGCGGCGACCAGGCGCAGGCCGATCAGCCCGCCCCAGTCCTGGCAGAACAGGGTGATGTCCTTCAGGTCCAGCGCCAGCAGCCAGGCGCTCATCCAGGCAACGTGCTTCTCATAGCTGTAGTCGGTCTTCTCGGCCGGCTTGTCCGACCGGCCGAAGCCGACGAGGTCCGGCGCCACCACCCGATGCCTGCCCTTCAGCGGCGCGATGATTCCCCGGTACAGATAGGACCATGACGGCTCGCCATGCATCAGAAGCACCGGGGCGGCGTCCCGAGGGCCTTCATCGACGTAACCGATGCGGAGGTCGACGCCCTCGCCGCCGGGAACTGTCACGTAGTGGGGGGCGTACGGGAAGTCGGGCAGTCCGTCGAAACGGTCGTCAGGCGTGCGAAGCACCTTCACAGGGGCATCCTCCAGGCTTGATGCGCGGGCTTGACCCACGCGGAAACTAATGACACAAATAATGCCAATATAATTCCGGCAATCAAGCAGGAAACGGAGACGGGCATGAAACGCTTCCTGGCGGGACTGATCGTCCTGGCGCTTCTGGTCGGCGGCGGACTTTACGCGTTTCGCGGCAATCTGGCGGTGAAGCTCGTCGAGCGCCGCGTCGCCGAGGGCATGGCCAGCGACCTGACCAGCCGGCTGCCCGACGGCCTGCACGTCCTCATCTGCGGATCGGGCGGGCCCTTCCCCGACGGCGATCGCGGGGCGCCCTGCACCGCGGTGGCCGCCGGCAAGCGGCTGTTCATCGTCGACACCGGCGAGGCGGCCGCGCGGACGCTCGGGCGGTTCGGCGTCGGCGGCGACTCGACGGTCCTGCTCACCCACTTCCACTCCGACCACATCGACGGCCTGGGCAATGTCGCGCTGATGCGCTGGGGCGGGTCCAACCTGACCACGCCGCTGACGCTCTATGGCGCGCCGGGCGTCGAGCGGATCGCGGCGGGTTTCAACGAGGCCTACGCCTTCGACAGCAGCTACCGCACCGCCCACCACGGCGCGGACGTCATGCCCCCGTCGGGCGCCGGAATCACGCCGCGGCCGATCATCATCCCGCCCGGCGCCGACTCGGTGGTCGTGCTGGAAGAGGACGGCGTGAAGATCACCGCCTTCCGGGTCGATCACGGTCCGGTCGAGCCCGCCCTCGGCTATCGCTTCGACTACAAGGGGCGCAGCGTGGTGATCAGCGGCGACACCTCGGTCTCGCCGGTCGTCGCGGCCCAGGCGAAGGGCGTCGATCTGCTGGTTCACGAGGCGCTGTCGCCCGAGCTCGTCAAGGTGCTGCAGGACGGCGCGATCCGGGCCGGGCGGCCCAAGCGCGCCAAGATCATGGCCGACATTCCCAACTACCACACCAGCCCGCTGGAGGCGGCGAAGATCGCGCAGTCGTCGGGGGCCAAGGCGCTGCTGCTGACCCACATCGTGCCGCCGCTGCCGCTGCGGGCGCTGGAGGGGCCATTCCTCGGCAAGGCGCGCGACGCCTACGACGGCCCGCTGTGGATCGCCCGCGACGGCGACCTGCTGTCGATGCCCTCGGGCGGAAGCGATATCGAGCGCAAGCGTCTGCGCTGAATCGTCAGGACGGGGCGGTGCGCAGGTGGTGCAGGGCGATGCCTGACGTCGTCGCGACGTTCAGCGAGTCGAAGCTGCCGGCCATCGGGATGGACACCGTCCGGCAGCGGGCCAGGGTCTCCGCCGGAAGGCCCGGCCCCTCGGCGCCGAGCAGCAGGGCCGCGCGCGACGGCGGCGTGAAGCCGTGCAACGGATTCTCCCCCGACGGACTGAGGGCCACCGGCTCCAGCCCATGGCGCAGGAGGGTTTCGACCATATCGCCGTCGACCGTGGCGAACGGCACGGTCAGCACGCCGCCGACCGAAACGCGGATAGCCTTGCGGTAGAGGGGATCGCAGCAGGTCGCATCCAGCAGGACCGCGTCGACGCCGAAGGCGGCGGCGTTGCGGAACAGCCCGCCCATGTTGTCGTGGTTGCCGATCCCGGACAGGGCCAGCACCAGCGCCCGCGCGCCCAGTCCGGCCAGAAGCGTATCGGCCGACAGCGCCGGCGCCCGCTCGGCCACCGCCAGGATGCCGCGGTGCAGCTCGAACCCGGCGATGGCGTCCAGCACGGGCTGCTGCGCCAGATAGACCGGGAGATCGTCGGGCAGTCCCTCCAGGATCGGCTCCAGCTTCGCCCGCCGCTTGGGGGCGATGAGCACCGACAGCGGTCGGTGGCGGCCCTGCGCGGCCAGCATTCGAAGCACCGTCTCGCCCTCGGCGACGAAAAGCCCCCGGCGACCGACAAGGTCCCGCTCGCGGATGTCGCGGTAGGCCTCGATCCGGGGATCGGCGGGATCGTCGATGGCGATGAAGGTCGGCACGCCCGCAGCGATAGCGGGCGGCGCGTCCTCAGGCTAGGGCAGCAGGTCGACGGTCAGCCGCAGCCCGAACACGACGCGCGGATCAGCGGCCCGGTCGCCGCCCGGGTCGAAGATCACCTGCAGGTCGGGCTGGAGCGTGACCCGATCGGTCAGCCTGTCGGAGTAGGTGATCTCGATGCCCGACTCCGCATCGGCGGGGTCCACGCCGCCGGCTGCGATCAGGTCCTGCCCGCGCGAGGACAGTCGCCCCTGCTGCAGTCCGACCGACAGGGCGCTGTCGGGGCGGCCCGCGAAGACCCGCTCCACAAGCACGCCGGCCTGCCAGCCTCCGCTGAACGGGCTTGTGCGGCGGTCCGAGACGCCCAGTCGGACAAACCCGGTGACCTTCCGCCCGCCGTCGTCTCCGAGCATGACGCGCTCGGCAAGAAGATAGGCGCCCTGCGCCGTGCGCTGAACCGGATCACCCCCGGGGGTCAGGTCGCGAAGGTCGTCCTGCTCGTGGCTGTAGCGCCAGAGGCCCAGCGCCAGCGAACCGGCTCCACTCCGGCGTCCGGCCTCGGCGATGACGAGAGCCCCGTCCTCGAAGTCGGTATCGACCCCGTCCGGATCGCCCGGCGCGCTGGCCCGCGCGTTGAACACAGCGGCACGGGCGTAGCCCGCTTCGAAGCTGTAATTGACGCGAAGCGCCAGGGCCGTGGACGGGAAGATCGATGGACCGTTGACCCCGGTAGCCGCCAGCTCCGAGCCGATTCCGAATGGCGGGGCGATCAGCAAGCCGGCGGATTCAGTCGCATAGAACTCGCTGTTGAGATCATAGAGGCCCGCCAGAATGGACAGGTGCTCGCCCACGGGCGCGTCGACCCACAGCTCATAGAGCCGCACGGCCTGCCGGCCGACCTCGATGTTGTCGACGCCCTGCAGCGTGCCGGCGAAATCGTTCGGCGCCCCGCCCTGATTGGAGAGCAGGTAGCCGTGAAGCGTGGCGCCCCGCCAACCCAGCGCCTTGCCAAGATCCAGGTCGGCCACGACGTCGAGGTTGTCGAGCAGGACGGCGCGGCGCGAGCCGTCGCCGGCGACAGGACCGATCAAGTCGGCGGTGTAGGTCGCCTCAAGCGTCCAGGCCGACTCCCGCGCCATCACCTGCGGAGCGCTGATCACTGCCGCGGCCGCGATGATCCACGCCGCGAGCCCGCCCCCACTCTTCAATCCAGTCACCGGTCGCTCCCCCTCGCTCAGATCAGCGCGAGGGTTCCAACATAAGGTCTGAAGTGGGTGTTAATCCGGGCGCTGCCCTCCCCGTTCCGGGTGTAGACGACCCGGCCGGGGCCGCCCGCGGGTCCAAGCGCCGAGGGGGACCTTCGGGAAATGCCCAGCACCCTGCTCAGGACTCGGCCGGCGTCTCCCCGGCGAGGCGCTTGTTCATGTCTTCCAGGGAGGCCAGCATGCCTTCCTGTGACGCCACCGGATCGGTGTCCTCGAGCAGGCGGCCGATGGCGTTGCCGTACAGAGCGCCCAGCTCGGGCCGCCAGCGGTCGCCCATCAGGTCGACGGCATGGGCGAACAGCCCGCCGCAGCGCGACAGCCGCATCATCCCCGCGGCGCCGCCAACGCCCAGAATGCCGTTGGCCAGCCAGCTGAGCCGGGCCTTGTCCGGGTCCTGCTGCTCGCTGAGCCGCATGATCTCGGCGACCCAGTCCTTGACCGACTTTCGCATGTCGGCGCCGGCATTGAGGACCACCTGCCCGCCACGCTCGGCCGCGGTGTCGACGCTGAGCCCGTAGCGGACGTCGACGGAGTCGGCGAGCCTGTTGGTCGGCGTGTAGAAGCGTGCAGCGCTGGTCACAGTTTCACCCTCGTCGGCTTCATGAGCATATCGATTTCGTTCTGGGACATATTCGGTTCGACCGCCGCCCCGATCTTGAAGTTCAGGTCGTCATGGCGACGCCCCTTCGTGCCGATCGGCGGGCCGAAGGCCTTGAAGCGGCGGTCCGGGCCGCAGTAGCCCTCCGCCTCGACAAACAGCCGCTTGTCGCGCCCCAGCCAGATGATCCGCTGCAGCAGGACCGGCGGCGTGATCGGCTTGGCCAGCACAAAGTTCGCGCCGCTGTCCCGCGCCTTGTGCACCTGGTCGAGCCGCGTGCCGCTGGTCACCACCAGCACCGAGGTGGCGCGGTTGAACTCCGGACCCTCGCGGCGCAGCCAGCGAATGAATTCGAACC
>JBIKTU010000071.1:0-7662 GCA_044347965.1 Caulobacter sp. | reverse complement strand
CGGGG
This sequence comes from Caulobacter sp., assembly GCA_044347965.1. Taxonomy (GTDB): domain Bacteria; phylum Pseudomonadota; class Alphaproteobacteria; order Caulobacterales; family Caulobacteraceae; genus Caulobacter. The sequence goes on along the minus strand of JBIKTU010000071.1, from coordinate 7,657 downwards.
GCGGCGGTTTCGGACCCAGCGACGACGGCGCCTGACGACATCAGTACAGGACCTTCTTGATGGCCCCGATCCTCCTTCTCGCCTTCGCCCTGCTGGCCCAGGACGCGCCGGCGGCGACGTCCGCCGACGACGGCCCGGTGGCGACCGCCGCGCCGCGCAAGCAGGACGTCGCCCCGCTGCCGATCCAGGGCGGCCCCGTCTCGGCCCCGTCCGATGACTACGGCTACGTCGGCTGGTGCTTCGGCGCGGTCAGCGGCTACGTCGACCTGTACGACCGGGCCATGCCGGAGGTGATCCGCATCGAGCGCGCCTGGCCGACTCCCGGCACCGAGGAAAACATCAGGGAGGTCTATCCGGCCCAGAAGCGCGACGCCGTGGCCAGCCTGGCCCTGTTCCGCCGCGCCATCGAGGCCGCCGAGAAGGCCAGCCCGACCCCCATCGCCCCGCAGGGCGCCGCCGCCATCAAGCGGGGCCGCGGCGTCTGGACCGGCGCCACCACCGTGCCCAAGGCCCAGCTGGCCCAGTTCTGGATGAGCTGGTCGCCGCCCGCCAAGTGCGAGGAAACGGCGAAGGCGCTGGAGGCCCGCGCCAACCTGTTCGGCCAGGCCCTGACCGCCAACGCGGCCGCGGCTGCCCCGCTGGTCGCCGCCCCGCCGCCCCCCGAGCCGGCGCCCCCCGAGCCGGCGAACGTTCCTCTGGCCGAGGCTCCGCCCGCCGAGGCCCCCGCTCCGGCCGCCGCGCCAGAGGCCCCAGCCGAGCCGTCGCCGCCGGTTGAGACCCCGGTCGACGAGCCGACCACTCTGGCCGCCGAACCGGCCGCTCCGGCCGCGGCAACGCCCGCCGCCCCCGCCGCGCCGTCGGCCATCGACGATCTGCTGCCGGTTGCGGCCGAGGCCGAGCCTGTCGCCGAACCCGCGCCGCCGCCCGCCCCGGTCGCCGAGGCCGAGAAGCCTGCCGCCCAACCCGTCGCCCAACCCGTCGCCACGCCGGCCAAGCCGAAGCCGACCCGCAAGCCCGGCCTGCGCGATACCCTCAGGGGCCTGCGCGGCCAGCAGTAGGTCCGGCCTTTTCGCCGATGAAGTACAGTCCCGGTTGACGCCGGGACAGGATTCCCGCTTGCTGTTGGAAAGCGCGGTACGGCGGCGTCCGGGAGTCCCGGGTCACCGCCGTGGACAGTCGCCATCGCGGGAGGACCACGCCCTTGAGTACATCGCCGCCCCCGGCGCCAGAGCGCCTGCGCCTGGACACCAAGTTCTTCTTCGGCATCGGCTCGGCGGCGGAATCGATCGCGCTCTACTCGGTCAGCGCGTTTGCGATGTTCTACTATAATCAGGTGCTGGGGCTGCCGGCCGAGTTGGCCGGGCTGGCCATCTCCGCCAGCCTCGTGCTGGACGGGATCTCCGACCCGCTGGTCGGGTCGCTGTCGGACCGCACCCGCTCGCGGCTGGGCCGGCGCCATCCCTGGATGCTGGCCGCGCCGATCCCCATCGGCCTGTCCCTGATCGCCATCTTCAATCCGCCGGCCGAGCTGGGCCAGTGGGCGCTGTTCGCCTGGTTCGCCATCTCGGTGACCCTGATGCGCCAGTTCATGACCTTCTTCCACACCCCGCACCTGGCGCTCGGCGGCGAGCTGTCGCGCGACTATCTCGAGCGCTCCCGGGTGATGAGCTGGAACAACTTCTTCACCTGGGCCGGGGCGGCGGGCACCGCCTTCTTCGCGCTGAGCTTCGTGTTCAAGGCCACGCCCGAGTATCCGCGCGGTCTGCTCAACCCCGAGCCCTACGGCCCCTTCGCCTGGGGGCTGGCGGTCGTCGCCGTCGTCATCCTGTTCGCCTCGGGCTGGTTCACCCGCGACCAGATCCCCCGCCTGCCCAAGGCGGCCGAGAACCTGCCCCCGTTCAGCCCGTTCGAATTCTTCGGCGACATCGCCAAGGTGATGCGCAACCTCAACTACGTGTGGCTGCTGGTCGCCTTCTTCTTCCTGTCGCTGATGATCGGCCTGCGGACGGGGCTGAACCTCTACATCAACACCTTCTACTGGGAGCTGACGTCCGAGCAGCTGCGCTGGTTCATCCTGGGCAGCGCCAGCGGCTACATCGCCGGCTTCGTATTCGCCGCCCGCATGCACCGCGCCTTCGACAAGCGGCTGACGATGATCGTCTGGGCGACCGTCTATTCGGTCGGGCCGGCACTGCCCAACATCCTGGGCCAGCTGGGCGTCATAGGCCCCCAGACGCCGGGCCTGCTGGGCATCCTGATCGCCTTCTCCGTCGTCGGCTTCGCCGCGGCCAGCATCCTGAGCATCACGGTCATGTCGGCCCTGGCCGACGTCGCCGACGAGAACGAGCTGAAGTTCGGCCTGCGGCAGGAGGGCGTGCTCTACGCCACCCGCTCGCTGGCCGCCAAGGTCGACCAGGCCATCGGCGCCCTGCTGGCCGGGATGGTGCTGCTCTGGATCAGCTTCCCGACCAAGGCTGTGCCGGGCGAGGTGCCGGACGCCGTGGTCCAGAACCTCGCCCTGTGGGACGGCGCGCTGGCGGCCATACCGGGTCTGATCGCGGCGGCCTTCTACGCCCGCTACGGCATCACCCGGGCGAAGTACGAGGCGACCAAGGCCCAGATCGCCGCCAGACGCGCCGCCGCTGGCGAGGCGGTGACCCCGCCCCCGCCTGTGGTCGTCGAGATCGAGGGCGTGGTCGACATCGACGCCGCGCCGGGGCCGGGCAAGGCGTAGGGAGACGGGGACAGGCGGCGCGTCCCGATCGGCGCCCTCCCTCCCCCTCGTGGGGAGGGACAGACGCGCAAAGCGCGTCAGGGTGGGGCAAGAGGTGGCCGCCTTATGAGTCATGTGAAGATCGCTGCTCGCCCCACCCGTCTCGTCTCGCTGCGCTCGCCGAGCCACCCTCCCCACAAGGGGGAGGGAGACTGGAGACACGGCTTCGCCGCCTCAACGGACGGCGCCCGAACAGGTTGGGGAGGGGGCGGAGCGCCGGGCCTTCGCCCGGAGCAGGGGTAGTGTTGTACCGTTTCGACGAAGGCTGACGCTCCGCGTGGCCGTTATCTCGCAGGCCCAGGATGCGCAGGGCTGTTCACCCTTTTGTCCCGGACTCTCCCCGCCCGGCCTCTCCGGTCGGCTCGAAGTGCTGCCCACGAACGGGCGGACACGCACACCAGCGCACGCCCGGCGCGGAGGCTTACGTCCCCTCCGCCTGATCCCGCTCGACCACTCCCCGCCGCCGCATCGGGCTGGTACCAGGCGCCCTCCCCCGCGACGGGGACGGTCATGAGGATACGGGCGGTGAGAGGGGTGGGGGATAGAATTGAGTTATCCCCCCATTTTCTCCAATGAACTCAGTCCTCCCCACATCGTGGGGAGGGGGACCGCTCGGAGAGCGGTGGAGGGGTAGCGCAAATCCCCCCTCCTCCGCTCATCCTCGCGGAAGCGAGGACCCAGGTCTTCTGATGCAGCCGCTCAACGCGGGGACTGGCGCACACAGCCCTGACCCTGATTGCGCCGGCCGCAAACCTGGGTCCTCGCTTCCGCGAGGATGAGCGGAGTGTTTGGGGGAGCCTTCCTTCCTCCAGGAGGAAGGGAGACCGCCGTCGATCTCATGGCTGCAAGCGTGCCGCCCGTCCCAGGTCAGTCCGCCGACACGACGCTCCGCGTCGCCGCGCCGCGGCGGAGGGGGCGAGGCCCGTCCTTGAGCTGAGGCGCGACGGCGCGCCCTTCGCGCCGTATGCGGCGGCCACCGGCCGACGCTGCGCCGAAACTGGGACGGGCGGCGATGATCTCGGCATGAGATGAAGGGGGGCGTGCGTCCCCGCTTCCGTCATCCCTCGAAGAACCCGTCATCGAGGGTCTTGATCTCGACGGTGTGGCGCGTGAGCACCCCGACACCATGCCGGATCATCAGCTCGGCGAGTCGCTCTCCATCGATCAACACAACATGGAGGCTTGAGGCCGTTGCGTGCTCGCGTGCCTGCTTCGAGAAGCCGGACGCAGTAACGAACAGACCCTTGTTGGCCTTCTTGATGTTGAGGCGCCGATGAAGCTGTTGATGGCTTCGGGTCCGACGTTGTTCCCCTCTTTGTATCGCTTCGCCTGAATATAGACCCGGTCCAAACCGAGAGGGTCTTGGTGGACCACGCCGTCCACGCCACCGTCACCCGATCCGCCGAGCGCCTTCGCAAGTTCCTCGCGACCCTGACCGTAGTTCATCCGAACAAGCAGCTGGATGATCAGCTGCTCGAAGTCGGCCGGAGGCATCTGCCGCACGCGGTCGAGGATTTCGGCCTTGAGGTTGGCCTCCAGCGCCTGCCGGGCTTCCTCGATCCGTTCCTCTGGCGTGGCCCCGGAGCCATCGGCAACGGGCATGGCGGCCGGAGGGGATGATGTGCCGGCCTGCGAGCTCTTGAACCACGCCTTGAATGCGGGCGACGCCGAAAGCGTTTGGTTCGTTATCTGGGCGGGGCCGGTGGCAAGGAGGGCTGAGCCCTCAGTTGTGATCTGGAACCGCCCTCGCTTAGTCGTCTCCAGGAGCCCGGCGCGCGTCATGTAGAACTTCGCCCAGTGCAGCCGGTTGTGGAAGACGCCCTGCATCCCGCTGGGCAGGCGCTCTGCTATCTCATCGTCTGTCAGGCCGAAGTCGGCAGCCAGCGGGGGCATCACTTCCATGATGCTCAACGGCTCCTTGGCCTCGGCGGCCCGCTTAAGCAGCGGCAGCATGGCGCTCTGGTAGTCTGGAATGGCCATCTTCAATCCTGTGTCGCCGCGCTTGCTGTGTTCCGACTAGCAAGCCTCAGGTTGAGATCAAGCCGCTAATCACCTCTTCATAGAAGGCGATTCAGATGCTCGCGGAAGCAAGGCAATAGCAGAATACAGCCCCCCCTACGCCGCCACCTCCGCCCTGATCTCCAACCTCAGCCCCGCCGCCGTGGCGAGGTTGACCAGGGCGCCCGGGGAGACCTTGCCGAGCTTGCCGCGCAGCAGGTCGTTCAGGCGGGGGCGGGTGATGCCGAGGCGGGCGGCGGCGGCTTCCTGGGGCAGGCCCCAGGACTTCACCTGCCGGGCCAGCACGGCCAGCAGGTCGGCGCGGGCCTTCATGTTGGCCGCTTCCGCCGGGGTGTCCGACAGGGCGTCGAACACGTCGTCGAACGTCCGGGTTTCCATCGCTCGCCGCCCTTGCGGTCTATTTCTTCTGCGGCTTGACCGCCGAGCCGCCGGTCGGCGGCTTGCCGTGCTGACTGGTCGAGGGCTGATAACCACCCTGCACCTTGCCGGGGACATGGCCGCGCTCCGCAAGACGGGGCGTTGCTTCAAAGCGCGCGGCCAGCTCCGGTCGGTAACGGCCGGCGCGCAACTCGCGCGGGCCATCGGTAGCCTGAACCGAAGCACGGCGCAGGGAGTCGTCGATCAAGCCGCTCAAGGCCTGAGGCGCGTCAGTCGGCGTTTTGACCTTGATCGACACGGCGGGGTCCCTGCTCATCGACAATATAATGGTACCACACGTCCACGGCGGGCCGATACACGCGCTCGAACAGCGCCAATCCGCGCGCGTGGCGGCGTCGGATGTCGGCCTCCGGTATGGCGTGCCCGCCCGCCGCGATCCGACGGGCGACGCGGGCGACCGCGAAGTCCGCCGACCGCGCTTCGAAGTAGTGCAGTGTGATGCGGTAGCCTCGCGCCCGCCAGGCCGGAAACATCCGCGCATACCCCTCTGACGACAGGGTGGTTTCGACCACGAAATCCTCGCGCCATTCCAGCCGGCCCGCAAGACGCCGCAGCAGTTCCCGGCCGGCCGCGATCGGGGAGATCGGCGCATCGCCTTCCAGCTGAATCTCGTCCGCGTTCAGGAACTCAGCGCCTGGAAAGGCCCTCGGGACGAAGTTCATGGCGAACGTCGTCTTCCCGGCCCCGTTTGCACCGGCGATGAGCACGGCATCCGGCACTCGCCCCGACTCCTACCTTATGCTTGCTTCAGACACGTTAACTACCTAAGGGCGATTTACAACCCCTACTCCACCTTCACCTCAATCTCCCCGCCCAGCTCCCTGAACTTCTTCGACATCTCCGCCATGCCCGCCTCCGGGTCCACGGCCTCGCCAGCCCCCGCCCCGCCCAGCGCCGCGTTCGGGGCCATCCCCGCCGCGAACTCGCGCACTTCCTGGCTGATCTTCATGCTGCAGAACTTCGGGCCGCACATGCTGCAGAAGTGCGCCGTCTTGTGCGCCTCCTTCGGCAGGGTGGCGTCGTGGAACTTGCGCGCCGTCTCCGGGTCGAGGCCGAGGTTGAACTGGTCTTCCCAGCGGAACTCGAACCGCGCGCGGCTGACCGCGTCGTCCCGCAGCGCCGCCGCCGGGTGGCCCTTGGCCAGGTCGGCGGCGTGGGCGGCCAGCTTGTAGGTGATGACGCCGGTCTTCACGTCGTCGCGGTCGGGCAGGCCCAGGTGCTCCTTGGGCGTGACGTAGCAGAGCATGGCCGTGCCGAACCAGCCGATCATCGCCGCGCCGATGGCGCTGGTGATGTGGTCGTAGCCGGGGGCGATGTCGGTGGTCAGCGGGCCGAGCGTATAGAAGGGCGCCTCGTGGCAGTGCTTGAGCTGCTCATCCATGTTGGCCTTGATCTTGTGCATGGCCACGTGACCGGGGCCCTCGATCATCACCTGGCAGCCGTGCTCCCAGGCGACCTTGGTCAGCTCGCCCAGGGTGCGCAGCTCGGCGAACTGGGCCTCGTCGTTGGCGTCCTTCGTCGAGCCGGGGCGCAGGCCGTCGCCGAGGCTGAAGGAGACGTCGTAGGCGCGCATGATCTCGCAGATCTCGTCGAAGCGCTCGTAGAGGAAGCTCTCCTTGTGGTGCGCCAGGCACCACTTGGCCATGATCGAGCCGCCCCGGCTGACGATGCCGGTGACGCGCTTCGCCGTCATGGGGATGAAGGGCAGGCGGACGCCGGCGTGGATGGTGAAGTAGTCCACCCCCTGCTCGGCCTGTTCGATCAGGGTGTCGCGGAAGACCTCCCAGTTGAGGTCCTCGGCCACGCCGCCGACCTTCTCCAGCGCCTGGTAGATCGGCACGGTGCCGATGGGCACGGGGCTGTTGCGGATGACCCAGTCGCGGATGTTGTGGATGTTGCGGCCGGTCGACAGGTCCATGACCGTGTCGGCGCCCCAGCGGGTGGCCCAGACCATCTTGTCGACCTCGTCGGCGACGGTGGAGAGCACCGCCGAATTGCCGATGTTGGCGTTGATCTTGACCAGGAAGTTGCGGCCGATGGCCATCGGCTCCAGCTCGCCGTGGTTGATGTTGGCCGGGATGATGGCCCGGCCGCGGGCCACTTCCTGGCGCACGAACTCCGGCGTGACGAAGTCCGGGATCGAGGCGCCGAAGTCCTCACCGTCGCGCACGCAGGGCTGGTTCTGCTCGCGGCGCAGGTTCTCGCGGATGGCGACGTATTCCATCTCCGCCGTGATCTTGCCGGCCCGGGCGTACTCCAGCTGGGTGACCGGCGCCCCGGCGCGGGCCTTGAAGATCGGGCGTTTGGCGGTGAACTGCGGGGCCAGGTGTTTGCCCTGGGCGAAGCCGTTGTCCTCGGGCTTGACCTCGCGCGGCTCGGCCACCGCCTCCACGTCGCCTCGGGCGACGATCCACGGCTCGCGAATGC
>JBIKTU010000070.1:0-7673 GCA_044347965.1 Caulobacter sp. | reverse complement strand
GGGCTTGCGGGCCGAACGCTGCGGCTTTTTCAACGTCGTGGTCACGACTCGCCATTCCCCTGCGTTTCTGTTCCCCGCGAACACTAAACGGCAATCACCCACGAGCCGCAACCCGCGCGGATAGCGATACACGCGTCATGGTTGCCGTAGAGTCCATTTCCTCTTGACCGAGACCTGCCGTTGGTTGAGTGATTCGCCCGCACGGCATCGGGGGCGACATGACCGAGGCGAGACAGGAACCGCAGCCCCGGCGCTGGAGCGCGCTAGACCGGAGCATGCCCGGGCGGCCGCGCCCCCGGCTGGCGGCCGAGGCGGATGTCCTGCGCAGGCGCGGCGCGGCGCAACCGCCGACCCCGCTGCAATGGACAGTCCTGGGCATTGTCACCACGGCGCCGGTCGCGGCGTTGATCCTGTGGCCAGCCGTCGCCGGCCAGATGCTGCACCATCTTGTGTTCCTGCTGTTCCTCGTCGCCGCCCTGATGCGCCTGGCGGCGGCGCTCACGCCGCGGTCGCACGTTCCGGCCCCGCAGCTCCCTGACGCCGCCCTGCCCGCCTACACCGTGATCGCCCCGCTCTACCGCGAGGCGGAGGTCGTTCCACAGCTTCTGGAGGCGCTGGAGGCCCTGAGTTATCCCCGGCGCAAGTTGCAGGTCCTTGTCGTCGTTGAGGCCGACGACGCTTTCACCCGCGAGGCGCTGTCCGGCCTGCGCCTGCCACGCCATGTCGAGGTCGTGGTCGCGCCTCCGGGACACCCCCGGACCAAGCCCCGCGCCTGCAACATCGCCCTGGAACGGGCGACCGGGGACCTGGTCACAATCTACGACGCCGAGGACCGGCCCCATCCTGGGCAGCTGCGCGAGGCCGCCGCCCGCTTCGCCGCAGGATCGGCGCGGCTCGCCTGCCTCCAGGCGCCGCTGCGCATCGAGCCGGATCGCCGCTTCCTGCCGCGCCAGTTCGCCATCGAGTACGCCATCCAGTTCGAGACCGTCCTGCCGTTGCTGGCCCGGCTGGGCCTGCCCTTCCCGCTGGGGGGCACGAGCAACCACTTCCGGATGTCGACCCTGCGCGCCGTGGGCGGATGGGACGCCTGGAACGTGACGGAGGACGCCGACCTCGGCTTCCGCCTGGCCGCCGAGGGCTACGATCTGGGCGTGCTGGAGCTGCCGACGTTGGAGGCCGCGCCGGATCGGCTCGCCGACTGGCTGCCGCAGCGGGCCCGGTGGGTGAAGGGCTATATGCAGACCTTCGGGGTCCAGACACGATCGCCGCCGCACTGGCGCACCGGCGTGATGCTGGCCTTCGGGCTGACGCTGGGCATGGCCATCCTGGCGGCCATGGGCCACGGACCGCTGCTGGCCTGGAGCCTGATGTCCGTGGCCGCGCACGTCTGGACCGGCGAAGGTTGGCTGACAGCCGCAGACGTCAGCCTGCTGGCCATCGGATGGCTGGGCGCGACGGCCGCCGCGGCGGTCGGGGTGCGGCGCGCCGGCGGTGAGCTGAGGATGCGGGACCTGCTGATGATGCCCCTCTACTGGCCCCTGCTGTCGCTGGCCGCCGCCCATGCGCTCTGGCAGCTGGTCCGCTGTCCGCACCACTGGGACAAGACGCGTCACGCGGCGCGGGCTGGACAGGTCGTCGCCTGAGCCGTATCGCCCGCCCATGAGCGGCCCCACCATCGCCGAGGCTCCGAGCCTGATGCGCACCACCGGCTGGGCGGACTACGCCCTGCTGGACAGCGGCGGCGGCCGCAAGCTTGAACGCTATGGCCCGTACACAGTCGTGCGGCCCGAGCCGCAGTGCCTGTGGACGCCGAACCTGCCGGCGAGCGTCTGGGACAATGCCGACGCCGTCTTCGACCCCACGGACGAGGACGAGGCCGGCCGCTGGCGCTTCAAGGGCAGGCCCGTCGAGAGCTGGGAGCTCGGCTGGGGCGAGGCCAGGTTCCACGGCCGCTTCACCAACTTCCGCCACCTGGCCTTCTTCCCCGAACAGGCGGCCAACTGGGAATGGCTCGACGCCCGTCAGCGCGCGGCGGGCCGGCCGCTGAAGATCCTCAACCTGTTCGGCTACACCGGCGTCGCCAGCCTGGTCTGCGCCCTGGCCGGCGCGCAGGTGACCCATGTCGACGCGTCGAAGCAGTCAGTGCAGCGCGCCCGAGAGAACGCGGCGCTGTCCGGCGTCGACACTGTCCGCTGGATCGTCGAGGACGCCGCGGCCCCGACGGAGAGGTCTGGCGCCTGTTCGAGGATCTGCCCGAGATGGTCGGCCTCTGCGGCGGCCTGCTGTCAGACGACGCCTCGTTCCTGATCCTCAACGCCTACGCGGCCCGTATCTCGGGCGCCTCGATGGCCGGGCTGGTGGCCCAGGCCGTCAACCGCCCCGGCCGCATCGACTGGGGCGAGCTGGCCCTGGTCGAACAGGCCGGCGTTCGGCAGGTGGGCCTGTCCTTCTTCGCGCGGTGGTCGTCATGAGCCGGGTCATCACCTCCCACACCAATCCGCTCGTGAAGGCCGTCAAGGCCCTGCACATGCGCAAGGCCCGCGAGGAGAGCGGCCGGTTCCTGGCCGAGGGACTGAAGATCGTCACCGAGGCGGTCGCGCTGGGCCACGCGCCGAAGATCCTGATCTACGGCAAGGACGCCGCCGACCATCCGCTGCTCGATCAGGCGCGGGAGATCACCTACGACTCCGGCGGCCAGGTCATCGAGGTCAACCGCGAGATCCTCGAGAAGATCGCCCGGCGCGACAACCCGCAGGCCGTGCTGGCGGTTTTCGAACAGAGCTTCACGCCGCTGGCCATGGTCGAGCCCCATACCGCCAAGGTCTGGGTGGCGCTCCAGGCGGTCCGCGATCCCGGCAACCTGGGGACCATCATCCGCACCGCCGACGCGGCTGGCTGTGGCGGGGTGATCCTGGTCGGCGACTGCTGCGATCCCTATTCGGTCGAGGCGGTGCGGGCCACCATGGGGTCGATCTTCGCCGTGCCGATCATCAAGGCGACGATCCCGGAGTTCATCGCCTGGCGAGAGCGCTGGCCGGGCTCGGTGGTCGGCACCCTGCTGACCGCCAGGACCGATCACCGCACCGCGAAGTACGAGGCCCCGAGCCTGATCCTGATGGGCAACGAACAGGCCGGCCTGCCCGAAGAGCTGGCGGCCCTCTGCGACGTCAACGTCAAGATCCCGATGCGCGGCCGGGCCGACAGCCTGAACCTGTCGGTGGCCACCGGGATCATGATCTACGCGGCGGCGGACTGAGCCGCGATTGTTGCCGGGCCTGGGCCGGGCCGCATCGAAAAGCTCGACCCGAGGCGCCGCCGCGACCGTTGACCCCGGCGGCCTTGCAAGCCGCGCTCAAGACGTCCGATAGTCCAGGGCCCCCCTCCTGCGGTCGGATTGCCCCTCGGGCGCTGCGGCCTAGCCAAAGGACCTTTCAAGGATGGCAAGCCGGGCTGTGATCGTCAGGACTCTTGTGCTGGGCCTGATGCTGGCGCTGGTCTTCATGCCCGGCGCGCCCGGCATTGGCCCGTCCGCCCGGGCGGCCGCGGGCGAGTCCGCGGCACAAGGCCCTCCCCTGACACAGGACGGCATCTACATCTTCCAAGGCTGTGAAGGCGAAGGCGGCTGCCCGTTCAGGAACTGGCGCGCGGGGCGCTCCTCGCCGGTTCTGGAGGCGCGCCTGCCGAACGCCCGGGTTATCGGGGTGCTGGCGCCGGGCGAGTGGATTCAGGTGGAGCGAATCGAGACCTTGAAGTTTCCGACCCGCGGAGTCGTGCGCGAGGCCACGGAGAGGTTCGCAGCCGGGGAGGTCCTTTACGACCTCTACTACGAGGGTGAAGGCGTGAGCATCATCTGGCGCAGGGGCGCCTACGCCAGCCTGGATCCGGACGATCCGGCGAAGATCGACTGGGATTTGACCCCCGCGCCGCCCGAGAAGGCGGCCCTGCTCGGAGCCTGGGTGCGTGTTTTGCGGGAGAGCGGCCAGGTCGGCTGGGTCCGCCTCGTGGACGATCCGGACGCGCCGACGCTTCAGTTCGAATGCACGGGGCCCCTTGCGGGCGACCCCGATTGCCGCGACTGAAACAGGGCCTTTCGTCCTGGCCTGGACTGTCCGCGCCACCAGGCGTCCGCCCCGAGGATCGCTCAGGCCTCCGAGGCCCAGACCCGCCGCCCGCCGACCCAGGTTTCCAGCACCCGGATGGCGCCCAGCTCGGCATGCGGAACCTGCAGCGGATCGCGGTCCAGGATCACGAAGTCGGCCAGCTTGCCGGGCTCGAGCGAGCCGATCTCGTGGTCGGACCGGCACTGCCATGCCGCGTCGCGGGTCAGGGCGATGATGGCCTGCCGGACCGAGACCCGTTCGGCGGGGTTCAGTACCCCGCCAGGCTCCTTCCACAGCCAGCGGTTGACGGCGTTGTCGATCATCCGCAGCGGGCCCATCTCGGTGACGGGCTCGTCGGAGTGCATGGTCCAGCGCAGGCCAGCGGCCCCGCATGAGGCGGCGCGGCCGAGCAGGTCGGCCTTCTCCGGGCCGAAAATCTCGTCCCGGAACGCCTTGCCCCAGTAGTGGACGTGGCCGATCAGGAAGCTGGGCGTGACGCCCAGTCGGGCCATGCGGGCGATCTGCTCGTCATGCAGCACCGAGCAGTGCTCGATGCGGAACCGGCTGTCCTTGGGCGCACCGGCTTCCAGCGCGGCCTCGATGGCGTCCAGCGCCCGGTCGATGGCCAGGTCGCCGTTGGCGTGGATGACCATCTGCCAGCCCGCGAGCGAGCGCTTTACGGTGATCTCGCGCAGCGTCTCCGGCGTCACGTAGGCCATGCCCACCCCGCCACCGAGGTAGGGCTGGCGCTGCAGGCCCGTCCGTCCCTGGTTGGAGCCGTCGGAGACCACCTTCCAGCCCACCGCCCGGGCCATCTCGTCACCGTCGCCGGGCGCCACGGCCATGGCGTCCCAGCTGCGCTCCCCCGCCTGGATCAGCGAGTACCGAAGGCGGGCGGTCATGTGGCCCGAAGCGGCGAAGGCGTGGAAGGCGGCCAGCTCGCCGCGCCCCTGGAAGCCGCCGGCGGCCTGGTCGCAGACCGTGGTCACCCCGACGCGGTTGGCCTTCTCGCAGACCCGGCGGCAGGCCTCCGGGATGTCATCGGTCGCCATGGCCGCCAGATTGTGCCCCAGCACCGAGAACATCGCCGCCTGCCCCTGCAGCACGCCGTTGGGGGCGCCGGAGGCGTCACGGACATAGCTGGCGCCGGGCGGATCCTGCGTCGCGGCCGTGACGCCGGCGAGCTCCAGCGCGCGGCTGTTGCAGTAGGCGATATGGAGCGAGGCGTTGAACAGGAAGACCGGGTTGCGCGGCGCGATCTGGTCCAGCGTATGGCGCGTGATGCGGTCGGCGCCCGCCTGCAGCGACGGATCGAACTGGCGGGCGACGATCCACTCACCCTCCGGCGCGGCGCCGGCCATCTCGCCGAGGCGGGCGATGACGGCGTCGGCGTCCTCGCAGACCACGGCCCCGACATCCGGGATCGTCCCGAACATCGCGATGGCGAAGAAGTGCATGTGCGGCTCGATGAAGCCGGGCAGAACGGTCCGCCCTTGGGCGTCGAGCACCTCGGCCTCCTCCCCGACGGCCTCGCGGACGGCGTCCAGCGACCCGACCGCCAGGATTCGCCCGTCCCGGAAGGCCAGGGCCTCGGCGGTGCTGAAGGCCTCGTCCACGGTCAGGATTCGGGCGTTGGCGAGGATCGCGGTCCCGACCGTCGCTGCCGGCGGCGCGCCCAGACGCTTCCAGCCGTCCACTTTTCCCGCCGAGGCCAGGTGCGGAAGCGACAGCAGCCCGAGCGTCTGGAGCGCGGGCGAGCAGCAGACGCAGCCATGAAGGCCGGGGTCCGGCGGGGACCAGGCGCGGGCTCGCAGCCCGTCCGCGACGAAAGTCTGGGTCATTGGAGCGCGCCCTCCCCGGCGTCATTGCCGGCAAGCTGGCTTATCCCGGCGTCCGGCGCCAGCATCTTGGCCACTCGTTGCGGGGACCGGTGCGGGCGCTCCGCGACACCCTTCGGGTCGCCGGGAGATCGGGGGAAAGGGAGCGCTGATGACACCTGCCCTTTGGCCTTGATGGAATGGCAGAGCGAGCGGTCGCCCGACTCCGCCAAGGCATCAGGGCGGGGATTGCCGGAGATGGAAGCGGACTCTGCGGGGTGCGGCAATGGGTGGGGAGCGGTCAATCGCCGCCGTCGCACACATCGCCGCCGATACTCTCGTGCGGCCCTGACTTGCGGTTTCGGCTCTCGAATATGGCAGCAATAACGGCGCAAAGCCCGAAGATGACCCAGGCCGCATTCGCAACCGGGCTATCCGCCCTCCCTGTATTAGCGCAGAGCAAACCGACCGCCCACGCAGGCCACGCTACGGCAACAAGCATAATCCTGAACCACAGGGGCTTGTGCCGCCACCATGCCGCAAAGTCTGCCAGGATCTTCATAGCCAAAGCCTAACCTTTGCGTCGAGCAGTCCGGAATGGTTCGAGAGACTACTCAAACACCCCTCCGGAAATCGGAGAATGGGTGCAGCTAGGCGAACCCGAAGTGCAACCGTTCTCACTGTTTTTGGCCCTATTCCTTTGCACCGAACCGATCTGCCGGGATTTCCCGCCCCTCGATCAGCGTATTCAGATGCTCCCCCGAGATTGCGACGGCCTGAACCATGCCATTTTTGTTCAGCCAGACCTCACCCCATCGGACCTTTCCGTCCACGTATTTGAGAACCTTCCCCGAGCGATCAACACCCAGAGTCTGACATCGACCGGCTAGGCGCACATGAACCGTCTCGGTCCCCCGATCGTCATCGGCCCCTTCAAGAATGCAGATCTCTGCGGGCACAGACGGCTGTGAACCTATCAGGCCGCTGCGTTGCCAAGCGAACCTGAGCGAACCGATGCCGCCATAGATAGCGGCCGCGCCCCCGATGAACAGGAAGGCACGTACAGGCCATGGAAGGGGCGGATTACTGTCGTTGCCGTAGGTCTCGGGGTTGAGGGGCAAACCAAATCCACACCAAGCCTATGGCGAGCCCCAAAACGCCTCGGAAGCTGATCTTACCCTTACCCGTTTGGAGCGCCATCTAACGTAACACCCGTTTCTCATCCGGCCACAAGGACGGTCCCTGGCTGATCTGGGCTGCGGTTGGTGGGGTTGGCAAGAGGCCGGTCTGCGCAGCCATCAACCAGCGCAGCGGACCGGCCGATCTGTCCGGTGAGCGCGCGGGCGAAGGCCGTCGGCGTCAGCCAGCCGAAATCCGTATTGGCAGTGAGTGGACCATTCAAGAGGGTCACAAGGTGGTGGGGTTCGGCAAGGTCCTCAAAGTGATCGGCAGCCCGACCTAAGGTCCGCTTTGGGTCGGGTGCGGAGATTGGCTGCCAGTCCGGAACCGGACCTTGATCCCCGCGTCCCGAAGCAGCCCGCCTGACCGTCTGCAAAGGGTAGAAAGCGTACCTCCGCTCGATCACGTCCCGCGCGGCTTGGCCCTTGTCGTGGCCTGCGCGAGCCAGGGCTCCTCGGGCCAGACGTGGCGGGGGTAGCGGCCCTTCATCTCGGTGCGGACCTCCTTCCAGGTGCCGCGCCAGAAGCCGGGCAGGTCCTTCGTGATCTGGATCGGCTTGTGGCCCGGCGACAGCAGC
>JBIKTU010000069.1:0-7675 GCA_044347965.1 Caulobacter sp. | reverse complement strand
CGATCCGCCCCGCCGACCAGGTGGTGAAGATCGTCTACGACGGCCTGGTCGAGATGCTGGGCGGCGAGGAGCCGACCGGCCTGCAGCTGGCGCTGAACCCGCCCTCGATCATCCTGATGGCCGGTCTGCAGGGCTCGGGCAAGACGACCACCGCCGCCAAGCTGGCGCTGCGGCTGACGAAGATGGACCGCCAGAAGGTCCTGATGGCCTCGCTCGACACCCGCCGCCCGGCGGCGATGGAGCAGCTGGCCACGCTGGGGACCCAGATCGGCGTCGACACCCTGCCGATCGTCGCCGGCCAGAGCGCCGTCGACATCGCCCGGCGGGCCGTCCAGGCGGCCAAGCTGAGCGGCTACGACGTCCTGATCCTCGACACCGCCGGCCGCACCACGCTCGACGAGCAGATGATGAGCGAGGCGGCGCAGATCGCGCAGATCGCCTCGCCCACCGAGACCCTGCTGGTCGCCGACAGCCTGACCGGCCAGGACGCGGTGCGCACCGCCCGCGCCTTCCACGAGCGCCTGCCGCTGACCGGCCTGGTGCTGACCCGCGCCGACGGCGACGGACGCGGCGGCGCGGCCCTGTCGATGCGGGCCGTCACCGGCCTGCCGATCAAGTTCCTCGGCGCCGGCGAGAAGGTCGAGGCCCTCGACGTCTTCGACGCGCGCCGCGTGGCCGGGCGCATCCTGGGCCAGGGCGACGTCGTCGCCCTGGTCGAGAAGGCCGCGCAGGACCTGGACCAGGCCAAGACCGAGGCCATGGCCCGCAAGCTGGCCAAGGGCCAGTTCGACCTGGAGATGATGTCCGACCAGCTGGCCCAGATGGAGAAGATGGGCGGCATGGAAGGCCTGATGGGCATGCTGCCCGGCGTCCAGAAGATGAAGAAGCAGATCGCCGAGTCCGGGATGGACGACCGGATGATCAAACGGCAGCGAGCCATCATCGGCTCGATGACCAAGCAGGAACGGCGCAAGCCCGACATCCTGGCCGCCTCGCGCAAGCGCCGCATCGCGGCTGGCGCGGGAGTCGAGGTCAGCGAGGTCAACCGCCTGCTCAAGCAGCACCGGCAGATGGCCGACGCCATGAAGATGATGACCCGCAACGGCGGCGCGGGCCTGGCCCGCATGGCCTCGATGCTGGGCGGCGGCGGCAACGATCGCCTGAAAAACCTCGGGGGCGGCAAGCAGGCCGCTCCGGACCCCAAGGAACTCGAACAGCTGCAGCAGAGGCTTCAGGGCCTGGGCGGCGGCGCACCCACCCCGGGAGGGCTTCCGGGCCTCGGCGGCCCCTCGCTGCCTCCCGGTTTCAACCCCTTCAAGAAATAGACAAGACCAGAGGACTACCCGAAATGCTGAAGATCCGTCTCGCCCGTGGCGGCGCCAAGAAGCGCCCCTACTACTCGATCGTCGTCGCTGACAGCCACTCGCCCCGCGACGGCCGTTTCATCGAGAAGGTCGGCACCTACAACCCGCTCCTGCCCAAGGACGGCCCCGCGCCGCGCGTGGTGCTGAAGCTCGAGTCGATCCAGGCCTGGATCGCCAAGGGCGCCCAGCCGACCGACCGCGTCGCCCGCTTCCTGGCCGCCGAAGGCGTCGGCCAATGGGCCCACGGCAACAACCCGACCAAGGGCAAGCCGGGCAAGAAGGCCGAGGAACGAGCCGCCGAACGCGCCCAGCGTGAAGCCGATCGCGCCGCCGCCGCCGCCGAACTGGCCGCCAACCCGCCGGCTCCGGAACCGGAACCCGAAGTGGAAGCCCCGGTCGAAGCCGCCGCTGAAGAAGCCGCCCCGGAAGCCGCCGCTGAAGAGGCTCCGGCCGCCGAAGCCGCCGCTGAAGAAGCCCCGGCTGAAGAAAAGGCCTGAGGCTAACCCCGCCGTCGTCATCCTCGCCCGTGCGGCGGGGATGACGGCGACCGGGACCGGCTACCATGAGCAATGACCGCCTCCTTGCTGTCGGCCGGGTCGCGGGCGCCTTCGGCGTCCGTGGCGAAGTGCGGATCGCCGCCTTCACCGAAGAGCCCCTGGCCCTGGCGCGCTTCCGCGCGCTGAAGCGCCAGGACGGCTCCCCCGCCCTCGTCATCACCACCGCGCGGGAGGCCAAGGGCGGCCTGATCTGCCGCTGCGAGGGCGTGGAGACCAAGGAGCAGGCCGACGCCCTGCGCGGTCTGCGCCTCTTCGTCGCCCGCGACGCCCTGCCCGAGCCCGACGAGGACGAGTTCTACCTCGCCGACCTGATCGGCCTGGCCGTGGTCGACCCGGCCGGCGCGCCGGTCGGCAAGGTGAAGTCGGTGCAGGACTTCGGGGCCGGCGACATTCTCGAGATCATCCCGGAAGAGGGCGGAGCCACCTGGTACCTGCCCTTCACCCGCGAGGCCGTGCCGGAGGTGAAGATCGCCGAGGGCCAGATCGTCGCGGTGCGGCCGGTCGAGGTCGAGTAGCAATCTGATCGTTGAAACGCGGCGCGGAACCTTCAAACGGTCCGTCATGGCCCGACTTGTTCGGGCCACCCAAGAACACGGCCTGTACGCAGGCGGCACAAGCCTCCAGCGCTCAAACCCCCTGGTCACCGCGCATGGCTGGCCCGAACCAGTCGGGCCATGACGTGTGGCGGCGCGTGGATGGCGACGAGCCTCGCCTGCAACATTTATGAACAATGATCACTTTCGTTGATTTCGATCAACGAAAGTCGGCTTTCCTGAGTTACGCTGCTGGCCGAGGAACGCCGGAAGGAGCCGTGTCCAACGGCCCGCGACCCGTCAGGCCCGCCGTCCGGGCCTGAGGCGACGTTCCCGAGGGACCGGGATCGGAGCACGCCATGACCGCCAGACAAGCCGCCAATCACTTCGACGTCCTCATCGTGGGGGCCGGGATCTCCGGCGTCGGCGCCGCCTGGCACCTGAAGCACCAGCAGCCGGACAAGACCTATGTGGTCCTGGAGGCGCTTGAGGGTTTCGGCGGCACCTGGCTGACCCACACGTATCCCGGCATCCGGTCCGACAGCGACCTCTACACCTTCGGCTACCGCTTCAAGCCCTGGACGGGCGCCCCGATCGCCACCGCCGGGGAGATCCTCCGCTACATGGGCGAGGTGATCGAGGAAGACGATCTGGCCAGGCACATCCGCTATGGCCACCGCATATCCAAAGCCCGCTGGTCGAGCGCCGACAACCTCTGGACCATCGAGGCGACCCGCGCCGACACCGGCGAGAGCGTCACCTTCACCGCCGGCTTCCTGTGGATGTGCCAGGGCTACTACCGCCAGGGCGAGGGCTACACCCCCGAGTGGGAGGGCATGGGCGACTTCAAGGGCCAGATCATCCATCCGCAGACCTGGCCGGAAGACCTCGACTACAGGAACAAGAAGGTCCTGGTCATCGGCTCGGGCGCCACGGCGGCCACGGTCGTGCCGGCCATCGCCGCCGACTGCGCCCATGTCACCCTGCTGCAGCGGTCGCCGACCTACTTCATCCCCGGTCGCAACGCCAACGAGCTGGCCGACATCCTGCGCGAGCTGGATGTCGACCCGGCCTGGACCCACGAGATCGTCCGCCGCAAGCTGCTCCACGACCAGGCCCAGTTCACCAGGCGCTCGTTCGAGGAGGCCGAGACGGTCAAGAACGAGCTGCTCGAAGGCGTCCGCATGTGCCTGGGCGGCGACGAGGAGATGCTGAAGAAGCATTTCACCCCGACTTACCGCCCCTGGCGCCAGCGCATCGCCTTCGTGCCGGACGGCGACCTGTTCCAGGGCGTCCGCGAGGGCAAGGCCTCGGTGGTCACCGACCACATCGACCGCTTCACCGAGAAGGGCATCCTGCTGAAATCGGGCCAGGAGCTGGAGGCCGATATCATCGTCACCGCCACCGGGTTCAACCTGAACGTCCTGGGCGACATCGACTTCGAGATCGACGGCAAGCCGCTCGATTTCGGGAAGACGGTCACCTGGCGCGGCATGATGTTCACCGGCGTGCCCAACATGGTCTGGGTGTTCGGCTACTTCCGGGCCAGCTGGACGCTGCGCGCGGACCTGCTGGGCGACTTCGTCTGCCGCCTGCTGAAGCACATGGACGAGAAGGGCGCCAAGCGGGTCGAGGTGGCGCTGCGGCCGGAAGACAAGGACATGCCGCTGCTCGACTGGATCGACAGCGAGAACTTCAACCCCGGCTACCTGCAGCGCGGCATGCACCTGCTGCCCCGCCGCGGCGACAAGCCGGAGTGGCAGCACAGCCAGGACTACTGGATGGAAAAGGACGTCCTGCCCAAGGTCGACCTCGAAGCGCCGGAGTTCGTCTATGACGGCAAGCCGGCGACGGCGAAGGTCGAGCGGGCGCTGGAAGAAGCCTGATCAACATTCCTCTCCCTCTTGGGAGAGGAAGGCTACGTCTTCACCCGCATCAGGCATTCCTGCGTCACGGACGCGGCCAGCACGCCGTCGCGGGTGTACATCTCGCCACGGATGAAGCCGCGACCCTGCGAGGTCGAGGGGCAGTCCTGGTCGAACAGCATCCACTCGTTGAAGTTGGTCGGCCGGTGGAACCACATGGCGTGGTCCAGGCTCGCCGACTGCAGCCCGCGGGTGCGCCAGGTCAGGCCGTGGACCCGCAGGGCGGTCTCCATGAAGGCCATGTCGGAGGCATAGGCCAGCGCCGCCTGCTGCAGCTTGATCGAGTCGCCGATCGGCGCCTTGGCCCGCATCCACACCTGCTTGCGCGGCGGCTTGGGCACCGGGCTGAACATGTTCTGCGGGTCGGGCCAGCGCACCTCGACCGGGCGGCGCTTCATGTGCTCGATCATCTGGGCCGGGATGTCGCGGTTCTCGGCCAGCGCCTGCTCCATCTCCGTGGCCACCGACTCGGGCGAGGGGTGGGCCGGCATGGTCGACTGATACTCCAGCCCCTCCTCCATGACCTGGAACGAGGCGGCCAGGTTGAAGATCTGCTTGCCGTTCTGGATGGCGATGACCCGACGGGTGGTGAAGGTGCCGCCGTCGCGCGAGCGGTCGACCTCGTAGAGGACCGGTATGCTCACATCGCCCGGCCGGATGAAGTAGGCGTGCAGCGAATGGCAGACCCGGTCCTCGACCGTCTCGTAGGCCGCCATCAGCGCCTGGGCGATGACCAGCCCGCCGAAGATCCTCGGAAAGCCGTCGTTCGGCGAGACGCCCCGGAACAGGTTCATCTCGATCGGTTCGAGGGACAGGGTCTCGATGAGGTTTTCGCTCTCTTGCATGAGGATCGCCTTAGTCCCGCGAGGCGGAGGGGGCAAGCGGCCTTGCTGTCGCCATCTGTCCCGGTAGAGGTGGGGCTTCCGCCGGAGACCGCGTCTTGATCCTGTCCACCCTCATCGCCACCGGCATCCTCGCCGCCGCGCCCGACACCGCGCTCGCCTATGCCGAGGCCATGGCCCGGGCGGAGACGTACGAGAAGGATCCCCAGGCGCAGATGTACCGCCTCAACCGGCTCTACCCGCCGCTGGCCAAGGCCATGCCGCCGATCTTCGAGGCCTGCGCGCCCGGCGCCAACACCGCCGGTCGGCCCGACTTCACCGTCGTGCTCAGCTTCAAGGCCGGCGCCTTCGAGGCCATCCGCCACACCAGCAACCACCCGATCGCGCAATGCGTCGCCGGCCGGATGGGGAGCCTGAAGTACGCTCCGCCGCCCTTCCCGGACTTCGCCGAGGAAATCCATCTGAAGATGGGCGGGGAGTAGCCTCGGCGTCTCCCGCCCGCCGGGAGCGGACCGCCGCTTGCCTCTTCGCCGCAACATCCGCCAGATACCGCCATGTCCGATGTTCGCGCCTGGCGCGCCGCCCTCGCCTGGATGGTCGACGACCCGCGCGTGAGCGGCAAAACGGCCTGCGTGCACCACCCGGACGGCCTGCTGGTTGTCGAGGACGGTCATGTGGCGGCCGCCGGCGACTGGGCGGCGCTGTCGCCGGCTCTGGCCGCCGATGTCGCGGTCGAGGTCCTGCCCGGCTGCCTGCTGACCCCCGGCTTCGTCGACGCCCACGTCCACTTCCCGCAGACCGACATGATCGGCGCGCCGGGTGGCACGCTGCTGGACTGGCTGGAGCGCAGCACGTTTCCGGCCGAACGGGCCTTCGCCGACCCGGCCCATGCGCGGGCGGTGGCGGAAGCCTTCCTCGATGAGCTGCTGCGCAACGGAACGACCACGGCGATGGTGTTCGGCAGCGTCCACGGCGAGGCGACCGCCGCGCTGTTCGAGGCGGCGCTGACCCGGAACATGCGGCTGATCGCCGGCAAGTCGATGATGGACCTGGGTCCCGAGGGCCTGAACGAGACCTGCGAGGACGGCGCGGCGGACACCGAGGCCCTGATCCGCGCCTGGGGATCGCGGGGCCGGCTCGGTTACGCGATCACCCCGCGCTTCGCCCTGTCGTCCAGCGACGCGCAGCTGGCTTCTGCGGGGGCGTTGCTGGCCCGGCACGACCACGTCTGGATGCAGACCCATCTGGCCGAGACGCCGCGCGAGCTGGCGCTGGTGGCCGAGCGGTTCCCGGACCGCGACTATCTCGCCGTCTACGACCGCTTCGGACTGGTCGGCCCGCGCTCGGTATTCGGCCACTGCGTCCACATGACCGACCGGTCCCTGCACCGGATGGCGGCCGCCGGCGCGGCGATCGCCCACTGCCCGAGCTCAAACCTCTTCCTGGGCAGCGGCCTGTTCGACCTGGCCCGCGCCGACGCCCATGGCGTGAGGACGGCGCTGGGATCGGACGTCGGGGCCGGGACCAGCTTCTCGATCCCGCGAACGGCGGGTCTGGCGATGCAGGTCGCCCAGCTGCGCGGCGCCACGCTTGATCCACTGCGCGCCTTCTACCTGGCGACGCTTGGCGGGGCGCGGGCTCTGGGCCTTGCCGACCGCATCGGCGGCTTCGAGCCGGGACGCGAGGCTGACTTCGTCGCGCTGGACCTGGCGGCCACGCCTCTGCTCGCGCGCCGACTGAACGGCGCGACCGATCTGGCAGACATCATGATGGCCTTGATGGTGCTGGGGGACGACAGGACCGTGGCCGCGACCTGGGTCGCCGGAATTCGGCGCCATCAACGCTGAATACGGTTGATCCCGGTTAAGCCTAATACTCTGAACACGTACAAGGTTTATACCCGTTCAGGGTATTCGTTGAACATATCGCAAGTGGTTACTCCGCAGTCTCCAATTGAAGTTCGGGGAAGAGTGTCGAAAACCGACACTCGATAGTCGGGGTCCGCACTATGCGAGTCGCCACCATCGCCAGTCTTGGCGCGTCCGCCCTTCTGGGCGTCGGGGCCCTGTTCGTGGCCAAGGTCTGGTTGCCCAACGCCCAGTCAGGCCCGGGCAAGGCCGCGGCCCAGCCTTCGGTCGCCATGTCCTCCATCGTCGCGGCGGCGACCGCCGTGCCTTACGGGACGAAACTGGAGGCCAAGAACCTGACCCTGATCAAGGTTCCTGCCAGCTCGATACCGGAGGGCGCCTTCACCTCGATCGACCAGGTGCTCGGCCGCGACGGCGGCGGGCCGGTCACGCTGGCCGCCCTGGCGCCGCGAGAGGCCCTGCTGCCGTCCAGGGTCAGCGGTCCGGGCCTGAAGCCCTCGGTGGCGGCGCTGATCGATCCGGGCATGCGGGCCTACACCATCAAGGTCAACGAGGTGGCCGGCGGCGGCGGGCACGTCCTGCCCGG
>JBIKTU010000068.1:0-7686 GCA_044347965.1 Caulobacter sp. | reverse complement strand
GTCGATCGCCGCGCCGCGCGCTTCCTGGCGCAGGGCACCGGCTGGGCCCATGTCGCCATGGAGCAGGCGATCGCCGACTCCGGCCTGGAGGAGACCGAGGTCTCCAATGACCGCACCGGCCTGATCGTCGGCGCCGGCGGGCCCTCGACGAAGATCATCATCGAGGCCGCCGCCACCACCCGCGAGAAGGGCCCCAAGCGCATCGGCCCGTTCGCGGTGCCCAAGGCGATGAGCTCGGGCGCCTCGGCCACCCTGGCCACCTGGTTCAAGATCCGCGGCCTGAACTTCTCGATCAGCTCGGCCTGCGCCACCTCCACCCACTGCATCGGCTCGGCCTACGAGCAGATCGCCTGGGGCAAGCAGGATGTGGTCTTCGCCGGCGGCACGGAGGAGCTGGACTGGTCGCTGTCCAACCTGTTCGACGCCATGGGCGCGATGAGCAGCAACTTCAACGACCGCCCGGAAACGGCCAGCCGCGCCTATGACGCCAACCGCGACGGCTTCGTCATCGCCGGCGGCGCCGGCATCGTGGTGCTGGAGGAATACGAGCGGGCCAAGGCGCGCGGCGCGAAAATCTACGGCGAAGTCGTCGGCTACGCGGCCAACTCGGACGGCTTCGACATGGTCGCCCCCTCCGGCGAGGGCGCGACCCGCTGCATGAACCTGGCGCTCGCCGGGGCCGGCGGCCGGACCATCGACTACCTCAACCCGCACGGCACCTCGACGCCGGTTGGCGACATCAAGGAAATGGAAGCGGTCCGCGCCGTGTTCGGCAAGAACGCCCCGGCCATCTCCTCGACCAAGTCCCTGACCGGCCACAGCCTGGGCGCCGCCGGCGCGCAGGAGGCCATCTACTCGATCCTGATGATGAACAACGGCTTCCTGGCCGAGAGCGCCCATATCGAGACCCTCGATCCGGCCTTCGAGGACATGCCCATCCTGCGCAAGCGGGCCGACCGCCAGGTCGAGACGGTGATGTCCAACAGCTTCGGCTTCGGCGGCACCAACGGCTGCCTGATCATGGCGCGGGTGTAAAAACCATCGTCATCGTCGGACTTGTTCCGACGACCCAGGCGTGATGATTCAAGTCAGAAGGGCGTGGAGCGATCCGCGCCCTTCTTGCTGCCCACAGTGTTCATGGGTCGTCGGAACAGGTCCGACGATGACGAATGGGGGAGCGGCGCGGGTCTTGCCCCGGCGCACGCCTCCGTCCAGAAAGGCGCCCGACAAGCCGGTCAGGGACGCGGCGCGCGCACGACCGACCAGGACGGAGATTCCAGATGGCCGACGACTACAATTTCCCCAGGGGCGAGCTGATGAAGGGCAAGAAGGCCCTGGTCACCGGCGTTGCGAACCACAACTCCATCGCCTGGGGCATCGCCTCGCAGCTGGCCGCCCAGGGCGCCGAGCTGGCCTTCGCCTACCTGCCCGACATGGAAAAGCGCGTCCGGCCTCTGGGCGAGAGCATCGGGGTCAAGACCTTCATCCCGATGGAGGTCACCGACGACGCCTCGATGGACGCCGCCTTCGGCCAGCTGGAGAAGGACTTCGGGACCCTCGACGCCTTCGTCCACTCCATCGCCTTCGCCAACAAGGACGAGCTGAAGGGCTCGTTCGTCGAGAACACCACCCGCGAGGGTTTCCTGCGGGCGATGAACATCTCGGCCTTCAGCTTCGTCGACTGCGCCAAAAGAGCGTCGAAGATGATGCCGAACGGCGGCTCGATGATCACCATGACCTATCTGGGCGCCGAGCGGGTCATCCCCAACTACAACACCATGGGCGTGGCCAAGGCGGCGCTGGAGGCGGCGACCCGCTACATCGCCCGCGACCTCGGCCCCAAGGGCATCCGGGTCAACGCCATCTCGGCCGGGGCCATGCGAACCCTGTCGCTGGCCGGCATCTCCGGCGGCCGGGGCATGCTCAGCCAGGGCCGGGCCTTCAGCGCCCTGAAGGAAGACACCTCGATGGAGGGCGTGGCCGGGGCGGCGCTGTGGCTGCTGTCGGACCTCGGATTCTCGACGACCGGTGAAGTGGTCCACGTCGACGCCGGCTTCCACATGATCGGCCTGCCCGACGGCGAGCCGGCCGAGGGGTAGCCCCTAGGCCGCGTAGGCCCGCATGAAGATCCGCGCCACCTCGGCGGCCAGGGTCTCGATTTCGTCCTCTGTCAGGTCGGGGCCCAGGTTCATCAGCGCCTGGGTCTGACGCTGGCCCAGCACCATACCGCTGAAGAACTCGGCCGCCTGCAGCGGGTCGGCGACGTTCATGCGGCCGGCGCGGGTCTCCATTTCCAGGAAGGCGGCCAGCTGGGCGCGGGAACGCACGGGACCGGCCTCGAACACCGCCCGGGCCAGGTCGGGCATCTCGCCGGCGCTCTGGATGGTCACCCGCATCAGGCCGTAGTTGCCGCCGTTGACCACCTTCAGCACCGTCCGGGCATAGACCCGAAGTGCGTCCTGCGGATGCTCCTCCGCCCCCGGCTCGCGCAGGGAGGCGGTGATGCTGACCACCCGCCGGTCGACAAGCGCCCGGATCAGCTCGGCCTTGCTGCCATAGTGGTTGTAGACCGTCTGCTTCGACACGCCGGCGCGGCGGGCGATGGCCTCCATGGGGGCGGCCAGGCCCCGTTCGCCCAGAACCTCGGAGGCGGCGTCGAGGATGGCCTCGGTCTTGGCGAGATCGATCTGTCCGACGAGTCTGGGCATCTAGGGCTCTTCCCCGGCCTTGGCGCCCAGCTGTGGAATGGGCGTGTTGCCCGGCGAGGTCAGCAGCGACAGCGCCGCCGCCACCAGGGCGCCGATGGCCAGCAGCGCGAAGCCGTCGCCGAAGGCCAGCACCTGGGCCTTCTGATGGATCATGTACTGGAAGGCCTTCATCGCCGCCCCGTCCGGATCGATCACGCCCAGCTGCTGCATCCGGGCGGTCAGTCCGGCCAGCATGCCCTGGGCCTGGATCGAGTCCGTGCCGACCTTGGCCGACAGCTCGTTCATGTGCACGGCCGTCCGGGTGGTGAGGCTGGTCGACAGGATCGCCATGCCCACGGCGCCCCCGACATTGCGCGACAGGTTAACCAGGCCTGAGGCATCCTTGATCAGATCCGGCGCAAGGGTGCTCATGGTCAGCTGGGTGGTGGCGATCATGGCGATCATCACCCCCACGCCGCGGAAGGCCTGCAGCCAGGCGAACTCCCAGAATCCCCATTCGTCGTTGATCGCGTGGCCAAGCCACATGCCCCAGGCGATCATGCAGAAGCCGCAGAACATCGGGATACGGGCGTCGATCTGGCGAACCCAGCGCCCGGCCAGGGGGCCGGTGATGAACATGGCCAGGCCGGACACCAGCATGGTGGTCCCGACCTCGGACGCCGAGAATTCGCGCACCCGGCCCAGGTACAGCGGCATCAGGAAAGTGCCCCCGTAGAGCGCCGCCCCCGATACCGTCGACATCATGATGCCCAGGGCGAAGTTCCGGTCGCTGAAGGCCCGCAACTGCACGATCGGCCGGAAGTAGGTCAGCTGACGCCAGACGAAGATCGCGCAGGTGCTGGCCGACAGCACGCTCAGCCACAGGATCAGGCCGTCCTCGAACCAGTTGTCCTTGCCGCCTTCCTCGACAACGTACTGCAGGGTGATCAGGAAGATGGCCATCATCGCCAGACCGAACCAGTCGAACCGGCTGGCCAGGCTCTTGTCGCCCTTGTCGAAGTTCCCGTACCGCCAGACCAGCGCCAGGCTCAGGAGGCCCGGCAGCACATTGATATAGAACAGCCAGCGCCAGCTCAGGAGCTCGGTCAGGTGGCCGCCCAGCGTCGGCCCGACGGTCGGCGCCAGGGTGACGATCATGCCGGTCACGACGTTGGCGGTGATCCGCCGTTCCGGCGGGAAGGCGGTGAAGGCGATGGCGTAGACGGTCGGTATCATCGCCCCGCCGACAAAGCCCTGCAGCGCCCGGCAGACGATCATCATCTCGAAGCTGGTCGACATCCCGGCCAGCACGCTCATGACCAGAAAGCCGCTGCAGCTGACCAGGAAGACCTTCTGGGTGCCCCACAGCCGCGACAGGTAGGCCGACAGCGGGATCATCACGACTTCGGGGATCAGGTAGGCGGTCTGGATCCAGCTGACCTGGTCGGCGCTGGCCCCTACGCCGGCCTGGATCTGCGGCAGGGAAGCCGCGACGATCTGGATGTCGAGGATGGCCATGAACTGGCCGATGGCCATCCCGCCGAACCCGAGGAACAGTTTGGGCCAGTCGACGGCCTGCGCCGGGGCGCCGGGTCCGCCCGTGAGGGTGGCGGCGGTCATCGCCCTACCGGGACTGGCCGGTGCTGACATAGCGGGTCGGCGCGACGCCGGACTCCGCGAAGCTGACGCCCGCCTTGTCGCGCACATCGACGCGCACCTCGACCGACAGGCCCGGGCGCAGGGCCCCGGCCAGCGGCGCCTTGCGGTCGACCGCCACCCGGACCGGGACGCGCTGGGCGATCTTGGTGAAGTTGCCGACCGCGTTCTCGACCGGGATCAGCGCGAACTCGGCGCCGGTGGCCGGCGCGAAGCTCTCGACCCGCCCGGCGATGGTCTGTCCGCCGAAGGCGTCGGCCTTGATCTCCACGGCCTGGCCGACCCGCAGGCGCGCCAGCTGGGTCTCCTTGAAGTTGGCGATCACATAGGCTTTGCCCAGAGGCACGATGCTCATCAGCGAAACGCCCGGCTGCACCAGCTGTCCGGGCCGCACAGCCCGCGCCCCGACCACGCCGGCGGCCGGCGCGCGGATGATGGTGCGCTCCAGATCGATGCGGGCCTGGGCGACGGCGGCGCGGGCGGCCTGGGCCTGGGCGACGGTCTGGGCGCGGGCCGATCCGAGCGAGGCGGCGCTGCGGCGCTCGGCCTCCAGCGCCGCCTGGGCCTGGGTCACGCCGGCCTGGGACTGGGCGGCGCCGGCGCGCACGGTCTGCAGCTTCTGGTCGGAGACCCAGCCCTGGCCGGCCAGATCGCGATAGCGTTTGAGGTCGGCCTCCATGCGCCCGGCCTCGGCCTGGGCGATGCTCACGCCGGCGGCGCGTTCGGCGATGACCGCCTGCTCCAGCGCGGCCTTGTCATCGACGGCGGCGACGGCGGCGTCCAGCGCGTCGGCGTTGGCGACGGCCTGATCCAGCCGGGCCTGGAAGCTGGTCGGGTCGATACGGGCCAGCACCTGGCCGGCCTCGACGGGGGCGTTGTCGGCGACCAGCACCTCGACCACATAGCCCGAGACCTGAGGGCTGACCTGGACGGTGTCGGCCTGGATGAAGGCGTTGTCCGTCTTTTCCCAGGCCTGCTTCTCGATCCACCAGACCCCGCCGCCGATCAGGATCGCGAGGCCCGCGACAGCCGCAACCGTGGCCGGAAGGATCTGGTCCCTGGGGATAAACGACATGGAGACGGCCTCCGCTGGACGCGAGCGGGCGGACAGCCCTCCGCCCCCGGAGGCTAGGGTTATCGCCGCGCCGGGGTCGCGGCAAGGGTTAACTGGACCGAAACGTCCAGTCTTCAGGGCGCGACAGCGCGTCGCGATGGGCGCGAAAGGCGGCTCCCCGCGCTTTCGCAGCGTCGCGCGGCGCGATAGTCTGCGGCCATGGAGACCGAACGAGCCGCCCCCCCCGCCCTGCGCTGGGTCGTCGCCTTCCTCGCGATCTGCGGGGCCCTGGGGCTGTGGCTCGGCTTCAAGGACCAGATCCGGCGCAATCCGCCCGCCTGGTACACCGGCGCGCCCGATCCGGTGACGCCCGGCGCCGGTCCCGGTGACGCGGTGATCCGCGACGCCACGGCTTTCGACCCAAACGCGGACGCCCGACCCGATCCGGCCACGACGGCGGCACGACCGCAGCCAAAGACGACGGAGACCGCCGAAACCGCCGAAACCACAGAGGCCGACGCGGCGGCGACACCGGCCACCGCGACCCCGAGCGCCTCGACCCCGACGACCTCGCCGGCCGCGACGCCCGCCACCCAGCCTGCGCCCCCGCGTCCCAGGCCCACTCCCGCGCCCCGGCCCGCTCCGTCGGACGACCCGGTCGGCGACCTTCTCGAAGCGCCTGGACCCTCCCAGGGCCAACCCCAGGTGCCCTACTGACATGAGTGCGCGTTACGACGCCGACGTGGTGATCGCCGGAGCGGGCGTCGCCGGCGCGACCCTGGCGCTTGCGCTCAAGAGCGGCGGGCTGGAGCCGGTTCTGGTTGATCCGGCGCCCTTCGACGCCCAGCTGGCCCCCAGCTTCGACGGCCGCTCCTGGGCCACAGCCTATTCCTGCTTCCGCCAGTGGCGCACCCTTGGCCTGGCCGACGACCTTGAGCCGCACGCCCAGCGTATGGACCACATCCTGGTCACCGACGGTCGCTCGCCCGGGGCCGCCACGCCGGGCCAGACCCCTTTCTTCCTGCATTTCGACGCCGCCGAGATCGCCGACCGCGTGGCCGGCGAGCCGCTGGGATACATGCTGGAAAGCCGCCATGTTCGCGCCGCCGTCGCCAGGGCGGTCCTTGACGCCGGCATCCGCGTCATCGCGCCGGCCCGGGTGGTCGGTGTGGAGTTCGCCGCCGCCTCCGGCAGGGTGCTGCTGGCCGACGGGACCTCCCTGACCGCCCCGCTGGTCGTCGGCGCAGAGGGTCGGGGCTCGACCGTGCGCGAGGCCGCCGGCATCGACGCGGTCGGCTGGGACTATCCGCAGACCGGCGTGGTCTGCACGGTGAAGCTGGAGCGGCCGCACGGCGGCGTCGCGCACGAATACTTCCTGCCCGGCGGGCCGTTCGCCATCCTGCCGCTGACCGAGGACCGGGCCAGCCTGGTGTGGACCGAGAAGCGGGATCGCGCCGAGGCGCTGCGGACCGCCCGGCCGGAGGTCTTCCAGTCCCACCTGCACCGCCGGTTCGGCGAGTTTCTGGGCGCCATCGAGGTGATCGGTCCGGTCTTCACCTATCCGCTGTCGCTGTCGATCGCCGAAAGGTTCAGCGGGCCGCGCGTGGCGCTGCTGGGCGACGCCGCCCATGGCGTCCACCCGATCGCCGGCCAGGGCCTGAACCTGGGGCTCAAGGGCGCGGCGGCCCTGGCCGAGGTGCTGGTCGAGGCCGCCCGGCTGGGCGAGGACATCGGCTCGGAGCTGGTGCTCGACCGCTACGCCGCCTGGCGCCGGTTCGACACCATGACCCTGGCCGCGGGCATGGACGCCTTCGTCTGGCTGTTCTCCAACGACCACCCGCTGGTGCGGATGGCGCGGGGCGTGGGCATGTCGGTGGTCAACCGCATCGGCCCGGCGCGGCGGTTCTTCATGCAGGAAGCCGGCGGCGCGGTGGGGCGCCTGCCGAGGCTGCTGCGGGGAGAGGCGCTTTAGGCGCTAACCGTTACCGGCTCACCCCTCCGTCATCGTCGGACTTGTTCCGACGACCCATGAACACGGCGGTCAGCAAGAAAGGGCGCGGATCATCACGCACCCGCTTCGTTTGGCTCATCACGCATGGGTCGTCGGAACAAGTCCGACGATGACGAGAATGGGTATGCACTGGGGTAAGGGTGTTACCCCTCCAGCACCCGCGCCTCGTCCGGCAGCATGATCGGCACGCCGTCGCGGATCGGGTAGGCCAGCTTCGCCGAGGCGCTGATCAGTTCGGCCTTGTCGCGGTCGTAGGTCAGCGGGCCCTGGGTGACCGG
>JBIKTU010000067.1:0-7714 GCA_044347965.1 Caulobacter sp. | reverse complement strand
CGGACCGCGCCACCGCGATCACCCTGGCGCCACGCTTCGAAAGATCGATCGCCATGGCGCGGCCGATGCCGGTCGAGGCGCCGGTCACCAGTACGGTCCTGCCCTTGTAGGTTTTCACGTTGCGCCTCCCCTGGTCCTTTGCGCCATGGTTGGTGAGCACGGCCGCCGAGGCAAGACCCGTGTCACCCGACGAAAAAGGGCGCGGCCTCTACGACCGCGCCCCTTCGCATTTCCGTCCGAAGGTGAGCCTCAGCCCGCCTTCTTCTCCGCGTAGATGACCAGCGGCTGGGCGCGGCCTTCGACGACCTCGGCGTTGACCACCACTTCCTCGACGCCCTCGTAGCTGGGCAGCTCGAACATGGTCTCCAGCAGGATGCCTTCGAGGATCGAGCGCAGGCCGCGGGCGCCGGTGCGGCGCAGGATGGCCTTGCGGGCCACCGCGTTCAGCGCGTCGTCGGTGAACTTCAGGCCGACGTTCTCCATCTCGAACAGACGAGCGTACTGCTTGATCAGCGCGTTCTTCGGCTCGGTCAGGATCTTCACCAGGGCGACCTCGTCGAGGTCCTCCAGGGTGGCGATGACCGGCAGACGGCCGATGAACTCGGGGATCAGGCCGAAGCGCAGCAGGTCGTCCGGCTCCACCTGGCGCAGGATCTCGCCGGTGCGGCGCTCTTCGGGATCGGCGACCTTGGCGCCGAAGCCGATCGAGGTGCCCTGGCCGCGGCTGGAGATGATCTTCTCCAGGCCCGCGAAGGCGCCGCCGACGATGAAGAGGATGTTGGTGGTGTCGACCTGCAGGAACTCCTGCTGGGGATGCTTGCGCCCGCCCTGCGGCGGCACGGAGGCGACGGTGCCTTCCATGATCTTCAGCAGCGCCTGCTGGACGCCCTCGCCCGAGACGTCGCGGGTGATCGAGGGATTGTCCGACTTGCGGCTGATCTTGTCGATTTCGTCGATGTAGACGATGCCGCGCTGGGCGCGTTCGACGTTGTAGTCGGCGGCCTGCAGCAGCTTGAGGACGATATTCTCGACGTCCTCGCCCACGTAACCGGCTTCGGTCAGGGTCGTGGCGTCGGCCATCGTGAACGGCACGTCGATGATTCGGGCCAGGGTCTGGGCCAGCAGCGTCTTGCCCGAGCCCGTCGGGCCGACCAGCATGATGTTGGATTTGGCCAGTTCGACGTCGTTGTTCTTCGTCGCGTGGTTCAGGCGCTTGTAGTGATTGTGCACCGCGACCGCGAGCACCTTCTTGGCGTGATCCTGCCCGATAACGTAATCGTCGAGGACCTCCCGGATTTCCTTGGGGGTCGGAACGCCGTCCTTGGACTTCACGAAGGCGATCTTGTGCTCTTCACGGATGATATCCATGCAGAGCTCGACGCATTCATCACAGATGAACACCGTCGGTCCGGCGATAAGCTTGCGCACCTCATGCTGGCTCTTTCCGCAGAAAGAACAGTAGAGGGTGCTCTTGGAATCGCCGCTGGCGGCCTTGGTCATATGTCTTCTCACGCTCGGGCGCTCGTCCCGCGGACGAAATCGCCATCCCCACCGGAAGTTCCCTGCCAACCGGTCTTGCAGGATACACGCCGGGGGTTTTCCAATCCTTGACAATCCCCGATCCGGACGACGCGGACAAGGGGTTGGCGGCCACAGTCCGGCGATGTCGAGACGATCGCCCTGTGCGTCACGGCGCCGGTCTGGATCGTCATCGAGATGGGAACTGCCCCGTTCCGGCACAAGCGCCCGGTCTGGCGCGGGTCTTGCGAGCAGGGGCCCGCGATGTCCCGGCAGTGTCACATCTGTCGGAATCGTGATCGAAAACAGGCCGCTCAGGGGTCGGGACCAAAGTGATTATGACACGCAGACCATCGATGCTGGCACGGGGACTGACCGTGGCGCGGCCGATGATGGCCGATCCGCTGTCGGAAACGCCGATCGTGGCCTTCGATTTCGACGGCACCCTGACGGTCCGCGACAGCTTCTCGGCCTTCCTGAAATGGCGCGCCGGGCCCGGCCGCTGGGCCGCCGGCTGCGCGAAACTTTTCCCGGATGGCGCCGCCTACCTGTTCCATCGCAATCGCGGACGCATGAAGGCCGCCGCCGTACGCGAGTTCCTGGCGGGCGCGCCCCGCGAGCAGCTGGAGAAGGAAGCCAAGGCCTTCGCCAACTACGCCTCGGCCACCCTGTTCCGCCCCGACGCCCTGGCCACCTGGCGCCGCTGGCAGCAGCGCGGCGCGCGGATGGTCATCGTCACCGCCTCGCCGGACATCATCGTCGCGCCGTTCGCCCGGGGCCTGGGCTGCGACAAGCTGATCGCCAGCGGCATCGCCTTCGACCAGGGCGACCGGGTCATCGGAACCCTGGCCGGCCCCAACTGCCGCGGCCCCGAAAAGGTCCGCCGCCTGCGCGAGGTCTTCGGCGAGGACCTGCGCCTGACCGCCGCCTACGGCGACACCTCCGGCGACCGCGAGATGCTGAAGATCGCCGAGGAAAAGGGATACCGGGTGTTCAAGGGGCGGCCTTGAACCTCAGATTGCATTTCAATGCACCTCGCGCTTAACTGCCTCCCTCCCCCTTGTGGGGAGGGACAGGCCGCGAAGCGGCCAGGGTGGGGCAAGTGTCGATCATCCGGGCGCGACAGCTTCGATCCGCAATGCCGCCGATGGAGGCGAAGCTGTGGGTTCGTCTCAGGGCGCTCCGGGCAGAAGGCTTCCACTTCCGGCGACAGGCGCCGTTCCGAGGCTACTTCCTCGATTTCGTCTGCTTCAGCCGAAAGCTCGTTGTGGAGCTTGACGGCGCCCAGCATGGCGATGACGACCAGTGGCGCCATGATCGGATCCGCGATCAGGTGATCGAAGGCGAAGGGTTCACGGTCTTGAGATTCTGGAACCATCAGGTCCGCGAGAACGTCGACGGCGTGATGCACAACATCAGGCTCTCGCTCGGCGCCCCGGTGTGAACGCGGCTACTACTTGCCCCACCCTGACGAGGCTGCGCCTCGTCTGTCCCTCCCCACAAGGGGGAGGGAGAAGAAAAAAGGCCCGGCGTTTCCACCGGGCCCTTCCGTAACCCAAAGCCCTGAACGCCCTAGGCCGCGCCGGCTTCGCTGGCTTCGCGGGTTTCGTAGACGTGGTCGACGATGCCCCAGGCCTTGGCTTCTTCCGAGCTCATGAAGTGGTCGCGATCGAGGGTCTGTTCGACTTCCTCGTAGGTGCGGCCGCAGTGCTTCACATAGATCTCGTTGAGGCGCTGCTTGGTCTTCAGGATGTCCTCGGCGTGGCGCATGATGTCGGACGCCTGGCCGCGGAAGCCGCCGGAGGGCTGGTGGACCATGATGCGGGCGTTGGGCAGGGCGACGCGCTGGCCGGCGGCGCCGGCGCAGAGCAGCAGAGAGCCCATCGAGGCCGCCATGCCCATGCAGACCGTGGTCACCGGGCTCTTGATGTACTGCATGGTGTCGTAGATCGCGAGGCCGCTGGTCACCACGCCGCCCGGCGAGTTGATGTACATGCTGATCTCTTTCTTGGGGTTCTCCGACTCCAGGAAGAGCAGCTGGCTGCAGATCAGGGCGCTCATCCCGTCCTCGACCGGCCCGGTCAGGAAGATGATCCGCTCCTTCAGCAGGCGCGAGAAGATGTCGAACGCGCGCTCACCGCGGCTGGTCTGTTCGACCACCATCGGGACGAGATTCATCGCGGTGTGCATGTAGTCAGTCATGATTGGCCCTTCGCTAGGAGGCGTGTCGCGAATCATACCGCGCCATCGCTGTCTCTTCGATATCGGGCGGAGGTTAAGGGGATGCAAGCGGCCGGCCGTCCGCGCGGGTCCGTGTCGCGAAGATTACGGTCTTGTAATCCGGGTCCGAATTGACCGCGTACGGCAATTGGTCTGATCTCACCGGCTTGGAATACGGGACGGGGCGATGACATCCAGACTACGCGCGGCGCTGGCCGCTTCCGCCACGGCGGTCCTCATGGCCGCCTGCGCGACCACCGGCCTGCCCGGATCTGCGGGTGACAAGCCGGCCAAGGCCGAAAGCGCGCCGGCCAAGCCGGTGCGCGCCGGGCTCGATCCTGCCGCGCGGCCCGATCCCTTCCCCAGCACCTACGCCGCCCTGCCCTCGCGGCCGACGGCGATACGCGGCGCCACGATCCTGACCGCGACCGGCCAGCAGATCGAGGGCGGCGTGATCGTGATGTCGGGCGGAAAGATCGTCTCCGTCGGCGGTCCCGAGACGGCGATTCCCGCCGACGTCGACGTGATCGACGGGCGCGGGAAGTGGGTGACCCCCGGCATCATCGACGCCCACAGCCACCTGGGCGTCTATCCCTCGCCGGCGGTCGGCTCGCGGTCGGACGGCAACGAGGCCACCGACCCGAACACCGCCTATGTCTGGGCCGAGCATTCGATCTGGCCGCAGGACCCCGGCTTCAACCGCGCCCGGGCCGGCGGGGTGACCACGTTGATGATCCTGCCCGGCTCGGCCAACCTGATCGGCGGCCGCTCGGTCACCGTGCGCAACGTGCCCTCGATCACCATGCAGGGCATGAAGTTTCCGGGCGCGCCCTACGGCATGAAGATGGCCTGCGGCGAGAACCCCAAGCGCGTCTACGGGAGCAAGAGCCGTACGCCCGCCACCGCCATGGGCAATGTCGCCGGCTATCGCCGCGCCTGGATCGACGCGGCCGACTACACCCGGCGTTGGGATGAGTACCGCGCCAAGATCGAGAAGGGCGAGAAGGCCGACGCGCCCAAGCGCGACCTGACCATGGACACCCTGTCGGGCGTGCTGCGCGGCGAGATCCTGGTGCAGAACCACTGCTACCGGGCCGACGAGATGGCCGTGATGATCGATATCGCCCGGGAGTTCGGCTACCGGATCACCATGTTCCACCACGCCAGCGAGGCCTACAAGCTGGGCGCAGTGCTGGCGAAGGAAGACATCTGCTTCGCCACCTGGGCCGACTGGCAGGGCTTCAAGATGGAGTCGCTGGACGGCATCGAGGCCAACGCGGCGATCGGCTACAAGGCCGGGGCCTGCACCGTCATCCACTCCGACGACGAGACCATGACCCAGCGGCTCAATCAGGAAGCCGCCCTGGCCATGACCGCCGGCAACCAGATCGGTTTCGGCATCACGCGCGCCGAGGCCATCGCCTGGATCACCGCCAACCCCGCCAAGGCCATGGGCATCGCCGACCAGACCGGCTCGCTCGTCGCCGGCAAGCGCGCCGACGTGGTGATCTGGAGCGCTGATCCGTTCAGTGTCTACGCCCTGGCCGAGCGGGTCTATCTCGA
The DNA here is from genome assembly GCA_044347965.1 of Caulobacter sp. GTDB lineage: Bacteria > Pseudomonadota > Alphaproteobacteria > Caulobacterales > Caulobacteraceae > Caulobacter. Next base: position 2,413 of record JBIKTU010000067.1, on the reverse strand, counting down.
CGGGGCCGTGGTCTATGACCGCAAGGACCCGCGTTACCAGCCCAAGTCCGATTTCGAACTGGGCCGTCCGGGCGAAGGAGCCTTCCACTGATGAAACGCCTGCTCCTCGCTTCCATCGCCGCCCTGGCGCTGGCCGGAACGGCCTCGGCCGAGACCGTCGCCATCATCAACGCCCGTCTGGAGACCGCCACGAGCGCCGGCGCGGTGCCGTCGGGCGCCATCGTTCTTAAGGACGGCAAGATCATCGCCGTGGGCGCGGGCGTCAGCGCCCCGGCCGGCGCCCGCGTCATCGACGCGAAGGGCGGCGTGGTCATGCCCGGCATGATCGCGCCCTCCTCCAACGTCTCGGTCTCGGAGATCGAGCTGGAATCGTCCACCCGGGACGACAGCTCCGGACGCCTCTCGGCCGGGTTCGACATCAGCTACGGCGTCAATCCGGACTCGGCGATGATCCCGCTGGCCCGCCAGACCGGCATCACCCGCGCGGTGATCACCCCGGTGCTGGGTCGCGGCGGCGGCGGACACGTCCATGACGGCGGAGCCGGCGACGGTCACGACGACTTCGCCGGCGGCGGCGGCGGCGGCGAAGGCGATCCGAAGATGTTCGCCGGCCAGGCCGCCGTGGTCGGCCTGGGCGCCGGCGACAAGGACCCTGTCATCAAGACCCGCGTCGCGGTCGTCCTCGACCTCGGCCAGGCCGGGGCCCGCAACGCCGGCGGCTCGCGCGGCGCGGCGATGGTGCTGGTCAAGGCGGCGCTAGAGGACGCCCGGGCCTTCTCCCGCAACCGCTCCGCCTACGAGCGGGGCGGCACGCGCGAGTTCGGCCTGTCGCGCATCGATCTGGAAGCGCTGATCCCGGTGGTCGAGGGCAGGACGCCGCTGCTGATCCGCGTCTCCCGCGCCGCCGACATCCGCCAGGCGCTGAAGCTTGCCCGCGACGAGAAGGTCAAGGTCATCCTCGAAGGCGTCGAGGAGGGCTGGATGGTCGCCGACGAGATCGCGGCGGCCGGCGTGCCGGTGCTGATCGACTCCCAGGCCAGCCTGCCGAGCCAGTTCGAGAAGCTCGGCTCCCGCCTCGACAACGCCGCCCGCCTGCAGCGGGCCGGGGTCCAGGTGGCGATCATGGGCAGCCGGGACTTCAACAACCTGCGCCAGGCCCGGGTCAACGCCGGCCTCGCCGTCGCCTACGGCCTGCCGCGCGAGGCGGCCATCGCCTCGGTGACCTCCACCCCGGCCCGTATCTGGGGTCAGACCTCGGCCGGCACGCTGGAGGTGGGCAAGGACGCCGACGTGGTGCTGTGGAACGGCGACCCGCTGGAAACCACCAGCTGGCCGCTGGCAGTGTTCATCGAAGGGGTCGAGCAGCCGAACACCAGCCGCGCCTTCGAGCTGCGAGACCGCTACGCGACGCCGTCGACCACCGGTTACCCGCTCGCCTACCAGTAGGGACGCAATGGGAGGGTGCGTTTGTCGCCCTCCCGCGTTATCCCATGGGCAATGGCCAAGTCCCGCGCCCCGCGCACGCCCCGCATGCCCCGCCTCCCCCAGGGGCTCCCCGACCGTGAGACCCTGATCCGCTTCCTGCGCGACGCGGGCCAGGCGGAGAAGGCCGATATCGCGAAAGCCTTCGGCCTCAAGGGCGCCGACCGCCGCGCGCTGCGCGAGATGCTCAAGGGTCTGGAGGCCGAGGGCGCGCTGGGCAAGCGCGGCCGTCGCGGCTTCTCCGAGGCCGGGGCCTTCCCGCCGGTCGGCGTCGCCGACGTGGTCGAGCGCGACAACGACGGCGATCTCTATGTGAAGCTGGTGAAGGGCGGCGAGGATCTGCCGCTGATCCGGCTGGCGCCTGACCGCAACGAGGCTGTCACCGGCGCGCCGGGCGTGGGCGACCGCTGCCTGGTCCGCTTCGAGCGGCTGGAGAGCGGCGAGACCGAGGCGCGACTGATCAAGAAGCTGGGCCAGAGCGCCCACCGCATCCTGGGCGTGATCCGCAAGGGCCACCGCGAGGTCCGGGTCGAGCCGGTTGATCGCAAGTCCAAGGACGTGCTGCTGCTCGACGTCCACGAGGCGCGCGACCTGAAGGACGGGGACCTCGTCCTGGCCCAGGTCCAGCTGCAGCCGGGCAGCCAGCGCTACGGCCCAAAGCGCGGCAAGCTGCTGGAGCGGATCGGCCGCGAGGACGAGCCGCGGGCGGCATCTCTCATCGCCATCCACACCCACGGCATCCCGATGGGCTTCACCGCCCAGGCCGAGGCCGAGGCGGAAGCCGCCCAGAACCCGACGCTGCAGGGTCGCGAGGACCTGCGCGACCTGCCGTTCATCACCATCGACCCGTCCGACGCCCGCGACCACGACGACGCCGTCTTCGCCCATCCCGATCCGGAAGCGAAGAACCCGGGCGGCTGGATCGTCTGGG
>JBIKTU010000066.1:0-7732 GCA_044347965.1 Caulobacter sp. | reverse complement strand
CGGTTCGTGCTGACCGAAGGCCGCAACCGGCAGATCCGCCGGATGTGCGAGCTGGTCGACCTGTGGGTCGCCGACCTCTACCGCGTCCGGGTCGGACCGCTGACGCTCGGCGACCTGCCCGAGGGGCGCTGGCGGCCGTTGACCGCGCTGGAGCGCACGGCGCTCATCGCCGGGGATCAGTAGCCCGGCGGCGGGACGAAGCCGCCGAATTCGCGCTCCAGCAGGCCGGAGAAGGCGATCGGGGTGCGATCCTCCAGATACGGCCCGAGGATCTGAATGCCGATCGGCAGGCCGGCGCGCGACAGGCCGATAGGCGCCGCCGTGGCCGGCAGGCAGGCCAGGGTCGCCATGCCCGGCCAGGCCAGCTGGTCGAAGTAGCGCGTCGCCTCGCCGTTCAGCGTCAGCTTGCGGGCGCCCATGTCCGGGCTGGGATCATGCGGGAAGGCCAGCGACCCGTGGGCGGGCGCCAGCACGACGTCGAAGCCCTCGAACAGCCGCGCCCACTGGCGCCGGACGGCCAGCTGTCCGTCGAGCAGGCCCATCCACTCGTGGGCCGAGGGCGAGCGGGCGCCGGGCTGGCCGCGGGTCATGGCGACATTGAGAATCGCGCCGTAGAGCATCTGGGCGTCCGCCAGGTCGGGCAGCAGGTCGGAGTGGCGGTCCACCCGGGCGCCGGCGTCCTCCAGCCGGTCGGCCAGACCGTGAAGCGCAGCGACGATCTCTGTGTCGACCTTCGCCATCGGATGGGCGTCGAGAATCAGCACGCGGAAGTCGGCCAACCGGTCGTGGCGCGGCGGCCGGAGGGCCAGACCGTAGCCCACGGCCTCCTCCGGCGCCGGGCCCGCCAGCACGCCGAGCGCCAGGTCGAGGTCGGCGGCGGTGCGCGCCATCGGCCCGACCACGGCCAGCGGCACGTCGGTCCCGTCGACGACCGGCGGCGTATGCCCGCGCAGGGGCACGAGCCCGTAGCTCGGCTTGTGGCCGTAGACCCCGCAGAAGGCGGCCGGAACCCGGATCGAGCCGCCGATGTCGGACCCGAACTCCAGCGGGACCATGCCGGCCGCCAGGACCGCGGCGCTGCCGCCCGACGAGCCGCCCGGCGTGCGTGACAGGTCCCAGGGATTGTTGCTGCGGCCATAGACGGGGTTGTCGCTCTGCCAGTCAGCCAGCATCGGCGGCACATTGGTCTTGCCCAGGATGACCGCCCCGGCCGCCTTGAGCCGGGCGACGCCGACGCCGTCCACGGTCGCCCTGGCGTCGCGCCACATCTCCATCCCCCAGGTGGTCGGCGTGCCGACCAGCCAGTTGGCTTCCTTGATGGTCATCGGCACGCCCAGCAGCGGCCGTCGCTCACCGCGGGCCAGGGCCGCATCCGCCGCCTTCGCGGCGTCGCGGGCGCGGTCGAAGTCGCGGACGACCACGGCGTTGATCGCGCCGTCGCGGGCCTCTATCCGGGCGATGGCGGCGTCGGCGAGCTCCAGCGCGCTGACCCGGCGGGCCGCCAGGGCGTCGACCAGCGTCGTCGCCGAGGCGTCGGCGAAGTCCTGCTTGAGTGTGTCGGACACCGCCGCCTCCCTGTTTCTGTCTGTTCTGGTTGGCGGATCGTCACCCGCCGTCGGGCAGTCGAGTGCTGATCGGCGCGTCCGGATCAACCTGCGGACGCGGCGCCGGCGGCGCGGGCCGGGGCGGCGGCGGCGGCGGGGCGGCGATCACCGGCGCGGGAGCCTCCAGCACCGGCGGCGGCGCGGCGACCACCGGCGGCGGGGCGGCGACCGGCCGGACCGTCGGCGGGGCCGGGCGCGGCGCGGGCGGGGTCGCCGGCAGGGCGGAGGGCTGCGGCGTCAGCGCCTCGGGGAGCGTCGGCGGCGGCGTGATAGCCGGGTCGAGAACCTCGACCGGTGGCGGCGCCGCCGCGGCGGGCGCCGTGGCCGGCGGCGGCGCTGTGTCGGCGATCAGCGGCGAGGATGTCTCGACCGGCGCCGGGCGCGTCAGCACGAAAGCCGCGCCGGCCGCGACGAGCAACATCACGACGGCGACCGCGGCCAGCAGCGGCAGTCGACCGCGAAGTCCGGTGGCCAGCCCGGCCAGCCGCGACGGCGCGCGCCCTTCCGCCGACGCCCCCAGGGCGGCCAGCGCTTCGGGCGAAAGCATGGGGCGGACGCCGGTCGGGGCGGCCAGGACCGGCGCTTCGGCGCGCGGCGTTGCCGCCGCCTCAGGCACGGCCGCGGTCTGGCGCGGCGGCGACGGAGCGCGCGGCGGCGGAGCGGCGCCCAGCGGCATGTCGCCTGGACGGACGGTGGGGCCTGTCGGCCGGCGCGGAGGCTGACGCACCGGCCGGACCGGAGCGGCGAACGGCGTCTGGGGCGTGGGGGCGGCGGCCGAACCGGTCAGGATGCTGGAGGGACGCTCAGGAGTCGGCTCGGGGATCGGCCGGGGCTTGGGCCTGGGCTCGGGCGGCGGCGCGGGCATACGGACGGGCTCGGCCCCCGCCTTCGGCAGCGGCCCGATCCGGAAGGCGCTCTGCGGCTGCTTCCCCCAGACCTTCTTGTAGCCAAAGGGGTTGGCCGGATCGTCCTTGGAAGGCGGCTCCATGTCTTGATCGTCTCCACGCCCGGGCCGCGAATCTCGCCGCCGATCTGGACGCTTGTATGACAATCAGACCCGGCGGCGACAGATTGGCCAAGACACGGCGGCGGTCAAGCGCCCGGCCCCGTCAGGCGGCGAGCGCCTCCTCGATGAAGTCCAGCCGATCCTGACCGAAGAACATCTCGTCCTCGACGAAGAAGGTCGGCGCCCCGAAGGCCCCGCGCGCCACGGCGCTTTCGGTGTTGACCTTCAGCCTGTCCTTGGCCTCCGGACTCTCGGCCAGCGCCAGAAGCGCGGCGGCATCGAGGCCGGCGTCGCCCAGAACGGCGGCCAGCACCTCCGGGTCGCCCATGTTCTTGCGGCCCTTCCACATGGCGTCGAACAGGGTGTCGACCAGGCCGGGGAAGGCCTCCTCCCCCACCAGCCCGGCCGCCATCCGCATCATGGTGATGGTGTTGATCGGGAAGTAGGGGTTCATGTTCAGCGGCACGCCGAACTTCTTCGCGAACCGCGCCATGTCGGCGCCCATGTACGCGCCCTTGGCCGGCACCATGACCGGCGAGGCGTTGCCCGTGGCCTTGAAGAGGCCGCCCAGCAGGACCGGCACATAGATCACCTCGGCGCCGGTGCGTTCGATCAGGCCGGGGATGCGCTTGTGCGCCAGGTAGGTCGTCGGGCTGCCGACGTCGAACAGGAACTCGAGCGTCTTGGTCATCAGAAGGTCTCCATCCAGGGCCGCAGGTCCAGCTCGTGGGTCCAGGCGTCGCGGGGCTGGCTGTGCAGCATCCAGTAGGCGTCGGCGATGTGATCCGGATCAAGGATGCCGTCCTGGTCCTTCAGCCCATGGCGCTGCGGGAAGTTCTCGGCGATCCAGGCGGTGTCGATGGCCCCGTCGATGATGGCGTGGGCGACATGGATCCCCTGCGGACCCAGCTCCCGGGCCATGCTCTGGGCCAGACCCCGCAGCGCGAACTTGGCGCCGGCGAAGGCCGAAAAGCCCTTGCCGCCGCGCAGGGAGGCGGTGGCGCCGGTGAAGAGGATCGTGCCCCGGCCGCGCGGGACCATGTGTTTCGCCGCCTCCCGCCCGGTCAGGAAGCCGGCGAAGGCCGCCATCTCCCAGACCTTGCGGTAGACGCGGGCGGTGGTGTCTCGGATGCCGAAGTTGACGTTCGCGCCGATGTTGAAGACGACGACCTCCAGCGGGCCGATCTCCGCCTCGACGCGCTCGAACAGCGCGACCATCGGCTCCTCGAGCCGGGCATCGACGCCGAACGGATGCGCCTCGCCGCCTTCGGCGCGGATCTGGTCGGCCAGCGCGGTCAGGTTCTCGGCGTTACGGCGCACGATGACGGCGGCGTAGCCCTCGCGGGCGAACCGCCGGGCGACGGCGCCGCCGGTGGCGTCTCCGGCCCCGATGACCAGTACGGCCTTCTTCGACATTCGCGGCGCCTCCATAGCGCGTTGCGAATAGAAACTGACAGGCATGCGTTGTAAAGGAGAGTTTCGCTCTCCCTTCGTAACGGCCCGACTTGTTCGGGCCATCCAAGAGCGCCGCCTGCCCCGTGCGTGCTTCGACACGCGCTCTTCGAGCGCTGCTCAGCATGACGTGGATGGGAAGCCTTCAAACTACGTCATCCTGAGCAGCCCGCGCAGCGGGCGTGTCGAAGGACGCAGGGAGCCGGCAGACTCATCACGCATGGGTGGCCCGAACGAGTCGGGCCATGACGATTGAGAAAAGGGGCTCAGCCCTGCCGATAAAGCCCCTTGTGCTGCTCCCGCAGCAGCGCCTTCTGCACCTTGCCCATGGCGTTGCGGGGCAGGTCGTCGACGAACAGCACCCGCTTGGGCTGCTTGAAACGCGCCAGCCGGTCCTTCAGCGCGGCGATGACGGCCTCTTCGCTGAAGGCGCCCTTCCCGCCCGTCGCCACGACCGCGGTGACGCCCTCGCCCAGGTCCGGGTGCGGCAGGCCGATGACGGCGCTCTCGACCACGCCCGGTAGCGCGTCGAGCTCCTCCTCGACCTCCTTGGGATAGACGTTGAAGCCGCCAGAGATGATCAGGTCCTTGCCGCGCCCGACGATGCTGACGTAGCCGCGCGCGTCGATCGTCCCCAGGTCGCCGGTGATGAAGAAGCCGTCCGGGCGGAACTCGGCCGCGGTCCTTTCGGGCATGTTCCAGTAGCCGGCGAAGACGTTGGGACCCTTCACCTCGATCATGCCGATCTCGCCTGTGGACAGCGGCGCGCCCGTCTCCGGATCAGCGATGCGCAGCGCCACGTCAGGGAGCGGGTAGCCGACCGTCCCGGCCACCCGGTCGCCGTCATAGGGGTTGGAGGTGTTCATCCCCGTCTCGGTCATGCCGTAGCGCTCGAGGATGGCCGTCCCGGTGCGGTCGGACCACTCGACATGCACATCGGCCAGCAGCGGGGCCGAGCCGCTGATGAACAGGCGCATGCCGGCGACGGCCTCGCGCGTCAGGCCCGGCTGGGCCAACAGGCGGGTGTAGAAGGTGGGGACGCCCATGAGGGCGGTCGCGCGAAGCATCAGCGACAGCGCCTCCGCTGCGTCGAACTTGCTCCGGAAAATCATCGAGCCACCGGCCATCAACAGCACGTTGGTGGCCACGAACAGCCCGTGGACATGGTAGATCGGCAGGGCGTGGATCAGGACGTCGTCGGCGGTGAACTTCCACAGCTTTACCAGGGTCGCGGCGTTGCTGGCCAGATTGCCGTGGGTGAGCATCGCCCCCTTCGACCGCCCCGTCGTGCCGGAGGTGTAGCAGATGGCGGCCAGGTCGGTCGGCGCCCGCTCGACGGTGGCGAAGGTCGAGGGCCGGCTTTCGGCGATGTCGGTCAGGGTTCCCTGACCGTGGGCGTCCAGGGTCGCGACCTTCGCGTCCATCGGGTCGATCAGCCCGGCGATCTCCTCCTCGACCAGCGGGTCACAGACCACCAGCGAAGGGCCGGCGTCGCCGATGAAATAGTCGAGCTCGCGGATCGTGTAGGCGGTGTTGAGCGGCAGGAAGACCGCCCCGGCCCGGATCGTCGCCAGATACAGGTAGAGGTTCTCCGGGCTCTTCTCGACCTGCACCGCCACCCGGTCGCCGGCCTTCACCCCGAGCGCGCGCAGGGCATGGGCGTAGCGGGCCGTATGGGCGTCGAGGTCGGCATAGGTGTCGACCTTGCCGTCCGGACGCTCGAGGAAGGGCGCGGACGGGACGGCGTTGGCGGTCAACAGCTGGTACAGGTTGCTCATAAGCGCTCCCCCACTCCGTCATGGCCCGGCTCGTCCGGGCCACCCATGAACACAGGCAACGGTGACCTTCCGCTCCCTTCCGGCCTCATCACCACGCATGGGTGGCCCGAACAAGTCGGGCCATGACGATTCTAGGGGCGTCAGAGAAGCATCCGCTCCAGCCCCGCCCGGTCCAGCACCGTGATCACGCCATAGCCGCGAGACACCCGGCCCTGTCCTTCCAGCGCGCCCAGCCAGCCGTTCACGGCCTTGCGGGTGACGCCGATCATCTCGGCCAGGTCGGCCTGGGAGACGGCGATCTCGCCGCCAGTCTGGGCCGACAGCTGCAGCAGGCGGGAGATCAGCCGCTCGCGGGGCTTCAGCGCCACGAACTCGGCCACCGCCTGGGCGTTCAGGCGCAGCTGGCCATAGACCAGCGCCGACAGGGCTTCCCAAAGGGCCGGATGGTCGGCCGCGACCTGGCGCAGCGCGCGGTCGCTGAGGGTGAACACCGTGGCGGGCGTGGCGGCGATGGCGGTGACGATCCGCGGGCCGCCGCCGAAGGCCGCGCTCTGGCCGATCACCGTCCCGGCCGGCAACAGGCCGATCAGCGCCTCGCGGCCGCCCGGCGCCTGGCCGTAGACCTTCAGCGCGCCCTCGACCACCGCCAGCACCCCGGTCTCCTCGTCACCCTCGCCATGCATCCACTCGCCGGCGCTCCGGCGCGAGAGGCGACCGGCCCGCAGCAGGGCGTCCCGCCGGTCGGCGGGCTGACGGGCAAACCAGGGGATGGCCGCCAGCCTGGCGAGGTTGTCGTCGCTCATGGCCCTATGTAACCAAAGTGACAGTCAGGCCGCCAGAGCCGTGGCCTGATCCGCCCAACGAATAAGGGAGACCGCCATGCTCGCCACCGCTCTGAAGATCGAACCGGCCGACGGCTGCGGCGCCTATGTGTCCGGCGTGGACCTGGCGGGCGCCAGCGACGCTGACGTCGCCGCCATCCGCCGCGCGCTGTTCGACCACGGCGTCCTGTTCTTCCGCGGCCAGTCGATCACGCCCGAGCAGCATATCGCGCTGGCCGAGCGCATCGCGCCCATCGACGTCAACCGCTTCTTCCCCGCAGCCCCCGGCTATCCGGTGATCGCCAAGGTCGAGAAGACCGCCGAACAGACCACCAACATCGGCGGCGGCTGGCACACCGACCACAGCTACGACATCGCCCCGGCCATGGGCTCGGTGCTGGTCGCCCGCGACCTGCCCCCCGGCGGCGGCGACACCCTGTTCGCCGACATGTACGCGGCCTTCGACACCCTGGACGAGGACCTGAAGGCCCAGGTCCGCGGCCTGCGCGCCGTGCACGGCTCCGACCATGTCTTCGGCGAGAAGGGCGTCTATGCGAACACCGACCAGCCCGAGCTGGCCAAGGGCGGCGTCGAGACGCCGGAGACGGTGCATCCGGTGGTGATCAGACACCCCGGCAGCGGCAAGCCCGTGCTCTACGTCAACCCCAGCTTCACCCTGCGCTTCGAGGGCATGACCCGCGAAGAGAGTATGCCGCTGCTGATGAAGCTCTACGCCCACGCCATGAACACGGCCCATGTCCACACCCTGGTCTGGGAGCCCGGCACGGTGGCCATCTGGGACAACCGCGCCACCTGGCATTTCGCCAGGAACGACTACCACGGCCACTACCGGCTGATGCACCGCATCACCCTGGCCGGGTGCGAGCTGGAGGCGGCCTAGGGGCGTTGCGTGCTTCGACACGCGCCTTCGGCGCTGCTCAGCATGACGTGGGTGAATAGCTTTCCAGATACGTCATCCTGAGCAGCCGCGCAGCGGCGTGTCGAAGGACGCACGGCGACGGCGGTGTTCATGGGTGGCCCGACCCCGGATCAGGTCCGGGGCGGGCCATG
>JBIKTU010000065.1:0-7757 GCA_044347965.1 Caulobacter sp. | reverse complement strand
GGTCAGCCAGGACGATATCGTCGCGACGGGCGCCGTCTCCGGCGATGAACTGTTCCGCGCGATCCCGCAGGCGGGCGACGTCCAGTTCCAGGAAGCCCGCACCACCGGCAACCTGAACGACGCGCGTGGCGATGTCGCGTCGCTGAACCTGCGCAGCCTCGGCACCGGCAACACCCTGATGCTGCTGAACGGTCGCCGGTCGGTCATGCACCCGGGCACCCAGACCGAGAACTTTGTTCCCGTCACCACGCCCAACACCAACTCCATTCCGGTCTCCGGCGTGAAGCGGGTCGAGGTGTTGCGCGATGGCGCGGCCGCCATCTACGGCACCGACGCCGTGGCCGGCGTGGTCAACACCGTTCTGGACACCCGCTTCGAGGGTCTCCGCATGGAGCTCCAGGGCGGCGGGTCCGAAGGCACCGGCTACCGCGAAGGGCTGTTCTCGGTGAAGGCGGGAACCGAGCTCGACGATGGAACGCGCCTGACCTTCTTCGGCAGCTACACGGGCCGCACGCGTCTGAACGCTTCGGAACGCGACTACGCCGCCAGCGAAGACCATCGCCCCGGCGTGGTCGGCACCCCCTGGGAAGGCAACACCGCGTTCGACAACCGGTCGACCTCCAGCCCCTGGGGTTCCTTCAGCGTTGTTGGTCTGACCTCGAGCAGCTCGGCGCTCCAGGTCAAGCAGAGCGGCATCAACCTGACGGCCAGCGGCGTGTTCCACATCGAACCGGTCGCGAACGCCCTGACCCAGACCGGCGGCTGCAACAGCACCGTGTTCGGCGCCGGCGACATCTGCATCCGCAATGGCGTCATAACCAACACGGCCCAACGGCCGCTCCGCTATGACGAAAACCCCGACCGGACCCTGCGCGGCAGCGTCGAGCGGACCAACCTGTTCAGCACCATCGAGCGCGACATCACGCCCGACATCCTGTTCTACGGCGAGGTCGGATACTATCACTCGTTGTTCAACGGCAGCCGCGAGCAGTCGGCCCCGCTGTCGTCGGCGCCGATCAGCATCGCCGCCAACGCCTACTGGAACCCGTTCGGTCCCACGGGCAGCCCCAACCGTCTCGCCAATCTGACCAATGTTCCGGCCGGCGGCCTGGCGCTGAACATGACGACCTACCGGCCGGTCGACACCGGTCCCCGCAGCTACACCGTGACCGATGACAGCATCCGTCTGCTCGGCGGTCTGCGCGGCAACTGGAACGGCTGGGACTGGGACACGGCCTTCGTCTACTCCGAGGCCCGCACCAAGGACCAGACCCGCAACGCCATCAGCAACACCCTCTTCCAGCAGGCGGTGTCGCGGACGACCGCCGACGCCTACAACCCCTTCAACGGCGGCTCGCAGGGCGCCTTCTCGCTGGGTGACGGCACGCCCAACAGCCGTGGGACCATCAACTCGTTCCTGATCAACGTCTACCGGATCAGCGAGACCTCGTTGGCCCTGTGGGACTTCAAGGTCTCCAACCCCGACCTCTACCAGCTGCCGGCGGGCCCGCTCGGCCTGGCGGCCGGTGTCGAGGTCCGGCGGGAGACCTTCCTGGACGACCGCGATGATCGTCTCGACGGGACCATCAAATACACCAACCCCATCTCCGGCATCATCTACGGCACGGACGTGATGGGCGCGAGCGGCACTCCTGACGTGGAGGGCGACCGCAACATCGGGTCGCTCTACGTCGAGCTGGCGATCCCGGTGGTCTCGCCCGAGATGAACATCCCGTTCGTCGAGGAAGTCAGCCTGCAGGTAGCGGCGCGCGACGAATACTACTCCGACTTCGGCAACGTCCTGAAGCCGAAGGCGGCCCTGCTGTGGAAGGTCGGCGCCGGCTTCGCGGTGCGCGGCTCGGTGTCGCAGAGCTTCCGGGCTCCCAACCTGCCGCAATTCTACAGCGACGGGACGACAGTCGCGAACACCCGCACCGACTGGGCAGCTTGCCGGATCAACAATCCGCCAGCTCCGCTCCCGGCGCCCCCCCCGGCCTGCACCTCCGCCAGCACGCTGGAAGTGCGGAGCGGCAACGAAGACCTGATCCCGGAAGAAGCGGACAACGCGACGGTCGGCTTCGTCTACGAGCCCTCCTTCATTCCGCAGGAGTACGGCCGGCTTCTGATTACCGGCGACTACTGGCAGATCCGCCAGAAGAACGTCATCGGCGTGCTCGGAGCCACCAACCAGATCGCCTACGACTATCTGCTGCGTCTGGGCGGCGGCTCGAACCCGAACGTCGTCCGCAACGCCCCGACAGGTGTCAACACGGTCGGCACGATCGACTATGTGAACGACGTCTACGTGAACCTGCAGCCCCGCATGATCGAAGGCCTGGACGTGACCGTCGAGTACGATCTCGACGACACCGCCTTTGGCGACTTCAACTTCAAGCTCAACGGGGCCCAGCTGCTTGGCTACGACCAGAGCCCCGGCGAGATCGAAAAGATCCTGATCGCGGCGATCAACAGCGGCACCCTGGTCGGCCCGACCGTCGCCAGCGCCGGCAGCCGCGTTGCGATCGACGGCTATCCGGAGTTCCGGGCCACGGCGACCATGACCTGGCGCAAGGATGGCTGGGGCGCGGGCCTCTTCGTCAACTATGTCGGCGCGGTCTACGACACCGGCCCGACCCAGGTGAACAACCGCTACTATGAGCTCGAGGCCTGGACGACGGTCAGCCTTTACGGCCAGTACGCCTTCAAGGACGGCATGTTCGACGGCTCCACCGTTCGCGTCGGGGTCCGCAACCTCGAGGACAAGGATCCGCCGCTGGCGTCGAACAACTTCGGCTACCTGGGCGCGCTGCACAACGCCACGGGCCGCTACTGGTACGCGACGCTGAGCAAGCGCTTCTAGCGCCCCTATCGAGGTCGTGAACGGGAAGGTCGCCATGATCCGGCCCCCGCGCCGAGGAACGCTACAGGTGCGCCTGCCGTGGATCGGAGCCGTCGTCGTGACCGCTCTGACCCTCGGCGGATCGCACGGTGGCGCGGTTGAGGCGGGAGCGCCCCGCCTCGATTTCCTGCTGCGGGGCGGGCAGGTGATCGACGGAACGGGCGCGCCGGCGCGCCGGGCCGACGTCGGCGTCATCGGCGACCGGATCGTTCTGGTCGGCGACGGATCCGGCCGGGCGGCGGCCCGGGTCGTTGATGTCGCCGGGCTGATCGTCGCGCCGGGGTTCATCGACCCCCATACCCACGCCGGAGCAGATGTCGCCTCTGACGACGCGGCGACGCGGGCGAACCTCAACTATGTCACCCAAGGCGTGACAACGGTTTTCATCGGCAACGACGGCGAGGGCCGGCCGGACATCGCGACCTTCTTCGGCGATGTGGATCGGCGCGGCGTCGGCGTGAATGTCGCCGGCTTTGTCGGGTTCGGCGCCGTGCGGGAGGCTGTCGTGGGCCAGGACGACCGCGCGCCGACGCCCGTTGAACTCGAGCGCATGAGGAGCCTGGTCGCCGGCGCCATGTGCGAGGGCGCGGTCGGCTTCTCGACGGGCCTCTACTATGCACCGCAGAGCTTCGCCGCCACCGAGGAGGTCATCGCTCTGGCGCGCGAGGCGGCGACGCGGGGCGGCGTCTACGAGAGTCACCTGCGGGACGAGGGTTCCGACAACATCGGTCTGCTGGCGGCCGTCGAGGAAGCCCTCCGCGTCGGGCGAGAGGCCGGGATGCCGGTCCACTTCGCCCACATCAAGGCCTTGGGCGTCGATGTCCAGGGCAAGGCCGCCGAGGTCATCGCCCTCATCGAGGCCGATCGGGCCAAGGGCCTCCGCGTCACCGCCGACCAATACCCCTGGGCGGCGTCCGGCACGCGGGTGTCCAACGCCCTGCTGCCCCGCTGGGCGATGAATGGCGGGGAGGCGGCGCTCAGGGCGCGCCTGGTGGACCCGGCGCTGCGAGACCGGCTGGTCGCCGACATCACCGACAACCTCCGCCGCCGCGGCGGTCCGGCGTCGCTTCTGCTTACGTCCGGGCCCTTCGCCGGTCAGCGCCTCGGCGAACTGGCGGCGGCGTGGAAGGTCCACCCGGTCGAGGCCGCGATTCGGGTTGTCCGCGACGAGGGCGACGCCCGCCTCGCCAGCTTCAACATGGCCGAGGCCGATATCGCCGCGTTCGCGGTCCAGCCCTGGGTCATGACCGGCTCCGACGGCAGCCTCGGCCACCCGCGCAAATACGGCACCTACCCCCTGGCCTGGACGCGGTTCGTAACCCAGGGACGGCTGCTGACGGCGGAGCAGTACGTGCGCCGCAGCTCGGGCCTGGTCGCCGACACCTTCGGCGTCGAGGGGCGGGGCTACCTCTCCCCCGGCAAGTTCGCCGACATCGTGGTCTTCGACCCTGCGACCTTCGCGGCGGCGGCGGACTACGAGCATCCGACCCGGCTTTCGACCGGCGTGCGATGGGCTCTCGTCAACGGCCGTCCGGCAATCGAAGATGGGCGTCCGACTCTGGCGCTCGCCGGCAAGAGCCTGCGCCGTCCCGCCCACCCAGACTGGAAGTGCACCGCATGACCGAAACCTCCAATCCCCCCGTGGACGCGCCGAAGAAGCCCGGCCTCCTCGGTCGCGTCGCGGGCCTGTGGTTCGCCATTCCGCTGTGGCAGCGCATCCTGGCATCCCTGCTGGCCGGCGGGATCGCGGGCTATCTCTGGGGTCCGGGGGCCGCCTCGATTAAATGGATCGGCGACCTGTTCGTGCTGCTGATCCGGATGGCGGTGATCCCGCTGGTTCTGGTGACCATCGTCTCGGGTGTGGCGGCGCTGGGCGACGCCCGCCGGCTCGGCTCCATCGGGGTCAAGACGCTGCTGCTCTACCTGTTCACGACCTCCATCGCCGTGGTCGTGGGTCTCTCGCTGGGAACCTACGCCCAGCCCGGTGTGGGCGCCGACTTCTCGGCCGCCACGCCGCAGGTGCTGAACGCAACCGAGTCGGTGGGCCTCAAGATCACCGACGTGGTGCCCGCCAACGTGTTCAAGGCCCTGGCGGAAGGCGCGCTGCTGCCGACCATCTTCTTCGCGCTGCTGCTGGGCTCGGCGATCCTGGCTACCGGCGAGAAGGGCAAGCCTATGGCCGTCCTCTTCGAGTCGGCCTCCGAGGTGATGCTGAAAGTCGTCGCCATCATCATGGAGCTGGCCCCGTTCGGTGTGTTCGCGCTGATCGCGACGGTCATGGGGACGACCGGCCTGAAGGTCTTCGCCAGCATCGGCGTCCTCGCCCTCTGCGTGCTCGCCGGCTCGATGTTCCAGACCTTCGTCGTCCATTCGCTGGTCGTGCGTCTGCTGGCCTGGCTGCCGGTCATTCCCTTCTTCCGCGGCATCACCGACGCCATGCTGGTGGCCTTCTCCACCTCGTCGAGCTCCGCCACCCTGCCGGTGGCCATGCGGGTCGCCGAGGAGAACCTCGGCATCAAGCCGGCCGTCGCCTCCACGGCGCTGCCGCTGGGCACCACGGTCAGCATGGACGGCACCGCCCTCTACATCGGTCTGCTCGCCACCTTTGCCGCCCAGGCCTTCGGCGTTCAGTTGAGCATGGAGCAGTACCTGCTCATCGGCGTGACCACGGTGATGGTCGCGGTCGGGACGGCGCCGGTGCCCTCCGCATCGCTGTTCATGCTGGCCGGGGTGCTGACGACGTTCGGCATCACGCCGGAGCAGACCGCCATCCTGGTAGGCTTCATTCTGCCCTTCGACCGCATCCTCGACATGATCCGGACCGTCCCCAACAACACCAGCGACCTCGCCGTGGCGACGGTGGTGGCACGTTGGGAGAACGAGATCGATGTCGAGGTCTACAAGTCTTCCAAGGATGTCTGACCCATGCGCATGATCCGTTTCTGGCTGGCGGCCCTCGCCGCCCTGTCGGTGGCCATCGCGCCGCTGGCCCAGGCCCAGCCGCAACGCCGCCAGCTCCTCGAGTACCCTTCCATCCACCATCCGGTGGTGGGTACGCGAGGCATGGTTGTCAGCCAGAACGCCATCGCCACCGAGGTCGGGGCAGAGATCCTGCGCAAGGGCGGCAACGCCGTCGACGCGGCGGTCGCCGTGGGCTTCGCGCTCGCGGTCACCCTGCCGCGGGCCGGCAACATCGGCGGTGACGGCTTCATGCTGGTGCACATCGCCGAGACCGGAAAAACCATCGTCATCGACTTCCGCTCGGTCGCGCCGGCGGCGGCGACGCTGGCGATGTTCGTCAACGACAAGGGCGAGGAAACGACCCGGGCGTCGAGGGGCTACCGCGCCTCGGCCGTGCCGGGCACGGTCGCCGGCCTGGCGCTGGCCCACAAACAGTACGGCAAGCTACCCTGGAAGGACGTGGTCCTGCCGGCCTGGCGACTGGCGGCCGAGGGCGTCGTGCTGACGCCTGACGAAGCCTTCGTCTTCAGTTGGGCCCAGGAGCGGATGACCGAGAGCGTCGCCGGCCAGCGGACCTTCTACAAGCCAGGCGGCGAACTCTACAAAGCCGGCGAGATCCTGAAGCAGCCCGACCTCGCCTGGTCGCTGAGACAGATCGCCGACCACGGCGCCGACGCCTTCTACAAGGGCGAGATCGCCCGCCGCTTCGCCGCCGACATGAAGGCCAACAACGGCCTGATCACCCTGGAGGACCTTGCCGCCTACAGGCCGGTGGTGCGCGAGCCGTTGATGGGGACCTACCGCGGCTACGCCGTGGCGACCACGCCGCCGGCCAGCGCCGGCGGGGCCACCCTGCTGCAGATGCTCAACACCCTGGAGCACTTCGACCTGAAGGCGCTGGGCGGCGCCGGGTCGTCGGGCGCGCTGCATGTGATGGCCGAGGCCATGAAGCTGGCCTACGCCGACCGCTACCGGTTCCTGGGCGACACCGACTTCGTGAAGGTCCCGCTGAAGGGCTTCACCTCCAAGGCCTACGGCGCGGAGCGGGCCCGGATGATCGACAGCGAGAAGGCCAAGCCGGCAAAGGCGATGGGCGCCGGCGACCCCTGGAAGTTCGAGAGCCCCAGCACCACCCACTACAGTGTCGCGGACGCGGCTGGGAACGTCGTCAGCACGACCTACACCCTGGGCGCCGACTTCGGCTCGGGCGTCATGGTCGAGGGGACCGGCTTCGTTCTCAACAACCAGATGAACAACTACAGCCACGAGCAGGCCTTCGAGGCCGCCAGGGACGGCGGACCGGCGCCGCTCAACGGCATGGCGCCGGGCAAGCGCATGCTGTCGACCATGATGCCGACCATTGTGTTCAAGGACGGCAAACCCTGGCTGATCACCGGGACGCCGGGCGGCAGCACGATCATCGACACGGTTCTGCAGGTGATCGTCAACGTCATCGATTTCGACCTCAACATCGCCGAGGCGACCCACCAGCCCCGGATCTTCCAGGCGGCGACGGACACGCTTGAGGTCGAGCCCAACTTCAATCCCGACACCGTCGCCGCGCTGCGCGCGAAAGGACATCCGGTGAAGTCGGCCGAGACGATGGGCAGCGCCCAGTCCATCATGATCGAGAAGGGCCTGTTCCTGGGCGCCGCCGATCCGCGGCGTCCTGGCGCGCTGGCGGTGGCCCCGTGAACCGGCTGCTGCGCGGGACCATCGCGGGGTTCGCCATCGCGGCGATCCTGGCGACCGGGCCGGTCGGCGCGGCCACCCCGCGGGTCGCCCCTGCCGCGCCCGCAGCGCAGGCTCCGGTCCCGACGTCCGGGTTCGTGGCCGCCGCCAACCCCATGGCTGTCGAGGCCGGGCTGAGCGTCCTGCGTCGGGGCGGCAGCGCCGC